>NZ_JBPLBA010000104.1:0-3739 GCF_054039375.1 Desulfomarina sp.
ACGTCCTCCGGCTTCCGGGAATTTGGTCGCATCCTTACCGGCCCGGTTTGCACACGACGCATCCGTGAAACTGCAAGGCAGCTCGGTATGGATATCGCTGTAAAAAGTTCTGTAGCCTCTTTGGAACCACGAAGAAAATTAACAATCCTCCATCCAGGATGGTGAACTGGCACTGCAGGCAAAACGGCAAAGCCGGTGCGGAATATATCAGAAAAGATCTCGCTGGAGAATTAGACTGAGATTTCATCCTTTTGATTCAAGCTGATATATTTTGAAATATCAACCTCGTCAAGTTGCTCCTCACTCATATATTTTTTTGCATACTCCCTGTAGATCCCTGAAGTCAGCAGCAAATCAAAAAGATCCGGACAAATATGGCCATCTCGTTTCATATAGCTCATGATCTTTATACACTCGCTGAGTGTTTTGGGTGTTTTATATGGCCTGTCTGAGGCAGTCAGAGCCTCAAAAATATCGGCCACAGCCATGATACGTTCCGGGACAGTCAGCTGCTCTCCGGTCAGACATCGTGGATAACCACTGCCGTCGAGTTTTTCATGGTGATTTCCCGCCCAGTCCGGAACCCTTCTGATTTCTTTCGGGAAAGGCAGACTGTTGAGCATGATGATAGTCTGCACAATATGATCATTTATTTTATAACGCTCTTCCGGGGTGAGCGTCCCTCTGACAATGGAAAGGTTGTAAAGCTCTCCCAGGTTATACCGGTCATACGGTACAGCCATCTTAAAATTCCAGGGATTATCCCCAAAACTTTTCTCATTGCTCAGACGCGGCACTTGATGCTCCGGCTTATCAGCAAGCAGAGTTTCCCTAACCGGAAATACAATATCGGTATCCATGTCCAGCCTGGCCTTTTCATCTCCTGAGATGCCGATCCTGTGATCAAAATTTCGTTCCCACTGTTGTCGACCTATCTGCTGCAGACGTTCTATCTTTTCAGGCGCCATGAATTCGCCACCTTCATTGCATCTGGCGAGAAAGGCGAAGTCCTCCTTGAGCTGCCTCTGTTTTTCTTCCCTTTCTTTATAGAGAAATTCTCTGCGATCAGGAGTTTCTGCAATTCCTTTATAATAAATAATATCCGCATCCCGCCACAACACCTCAAACCGCGTTCGAATTTCATGGATGCGATTATAATTCGTTTCCAGTTTAGTCGCTTTATCCACAACATATTCAGGAGTTGTAACCTTACCGCAATCATGAAGCCAGGAAGCAATAAACAGCTCATAACGCTCCTCTTCCGATAACTGAAACGATTCAAACGGTGCCTTTTCAGAGGTAGATGCTGCATCAGCAAGCATTCCCGCGATAACCGGTACCCGCTGACAATGCCCTCCGGTATAAGGGGATTTTGTGTCAATTGCTCCGGCGATCAGGCGGACAAAGGAGTCAAAAAGATTCTTTTGTGCCCTGATCAATCTGTTGTTATCAAGAGCCAGAGCTGCGTTGGAAGAAAGAGCCTTGACATAGGCTGTTTTGTGTTCGGAAAACGGAACAATTTCATTGCCGCCGCTGTCCCGTGCATTCACCAGGTGAAGCAGGCCGATGACTTCATCCTGCCGATTGAGCAATGGAATGACAAGCAAAGACCTGCAGATATAATCGTCCTTTTCATGAAATTGTTGTATTGCTGTATAGATACCGTTATCCGCACCCGATATATCATCAATTGCTTTAGTTTCCCTGTCATGTATCACAGTTATTTCTATATTGTTTCCTCCTGCCCCCCTATCAGCAAGCAACAAAGGATCATGGGGAATTTCTGTCTTACCAGTTCCCCCAAGATGCACGCCTGTTCTGGAATTGTTAATAAGGACATATGAAAAACTTTTGCCATCATCACTGACAAGCCCGATTCCTCCGCCATCAGCACTGCTCACTGACCGGGCTTCATGCAGAATCATTTCCAGTACACGTTCCATTTTCTTCTCGGCTGATAAGGCACGGGCAATTTCCACAAAGCGATTTATTGCTGACTGCATAACCGTCATAGTATCACTGAGGTCTGCCACTTCCCTGATTTTCGATTCAATGGTAAACGGAGAGGATAGTTGAAAGTCACGGACACTTTCCGCCTGTATCGCCAGGTCATGAAGAGAGCATGCAATACGACGTGACAGGTAAACACCAACACCGAGGGCAACTATCACTCCAACGAGAACGATCAGAACATTCAGTTGCCTGGTTTTTCGGGCATCAACCATTAATTCTTCAAGAGGAGCAGCAATGGTAAGATAGACCCCCTTTCTCTTGTTTCCCAACAATTCCCTGGCCAGGCAAAACCATGTTCGTCCTTTGATCTGCAGGAGCGTTCCCGTACTGATACCATGGGCTATGAGTTTTTCCTGTATCATGCCGGCAACACTGCTGTGAAGATCAGTGACATTTAGCTCAACCTTGCTGTCGTCCGCGGTCACCTCTGCCAGCCGGGCAAGATCATCCTTATCAGCACTGAGAAGAAACCTGCCATTCTCTTCCATAATGACAATTTGCGTGGAAGGTGTGAGCTTCTGGTTCTGCAGAAGTTGAGAGATCGAAGAGAGAACAGTGTCCGCCCCAACGACACCGTTACCCTCCTCGAGGGAGTGAGCCAGAGTGATGCCCAGCTGCCGTGATGTAAAAAAGGTATATGGTCTGGTAATTACGACATTATCTGAAGACGATGCCTCCCCATACCAGGTTGTTTTCCTGGGATCGTAAATGTTAACGGACTCAGACCGTGTTGTTATCAATTTAAGATTCTTATTGAAAAACTGCAATTGAACCCGGGAAGATTCCGGCCTTTCAGTTCCGATGATTTTTACTGCATAAGCAGCCTGGTCGGGAGCTGAAAATGCTTTTCTGGTTTGCGGATTATTACGGATTGACTCAACCATGTAGAAAGACCCATTATCCCTGCCCACATAGATCGCCGTCATCCAGGGAATAGTCTGAAAAGACCGATGAAAATAAGGCAGAAAACTTGAAATATCCTTAACCTCATCAACCCCGAAACTTCCTAATGCCGAAGATGTGGTCACAAAGCTTTCCACTGTTTGAATCATTGCCAGAAGCTTATCTTCTATCTGCCCGGCACTGGCTGCAAAAAAAATCTTTGTGGTGTTTAGAGCCGTCTTTTTCTGGTTTTGGAAGCTGTAATACGTAACGCAGATGCCCAGAACTACAAGCAGAATGCTGAACAATGTCCCAATTGTCAAAGCAAGGCTGAACCTGACTTTTTTTTCCGGTATGTTCTGTCGAGTGGAGATCGGCATAAATACAGCCTCAGTTCAATTTTTCAACGACCATATCCGGCAGTCAAATCTGCTTTGCCAAGAGAATTCGTATTGATCATAAATCCGATCAACGCTGCACTTGAATCAGGTAAAACATCTATTTTCTCAATACTAAGGGCATAAACTGTAAATAAATACCGGTGGGCCTTATCTCCCTTTGGTGGACATGCACCCCCAAACGCATGAGTACCGAAATCGTTACGGCCCTGAACAGTACCGACCGGTAACAGCCTGCCTGTTGGCTCACCAGCCCCGGCGACCAGTTCAAAAACATCGGCAGGTATATTATAAACAATCCAATGCCACCAGCCGGAACCCGTAGGTGCATCAGGATCATATACGGTAACCGCAAAACTTTTTGTTCCTTTCGGATTTCCAGACCATTTCAGTGCAGGTGATTGATTTTCCCCTGAGCAGCCGAAACCATTAAAAACCTGATCCTC
>NZ_JBPLBA010000105.1:0-5632 GCF_054039375.1 Desulfomarina sp.
CCACAAGAAGGGAGGTGCATAATGGCATCTTGCAATAAGAGTTTTTTGCAGGGAAGCCGCTGGCTACGTGCTGATTTTCACTTGCACACCAAGGCGGATAAGGAATTTTTATATCCAGGTGATACAGACTACTACTATTCTAACTATATAGATGCGCTTAAATCTGCAGGAATAGAACTTGGCGTAATTACCAATCATAATAAATTTGCTTGCAACGAATTTAAGGCATTGCAGAAAACTGCGCGGAAGAAAAAGATCTTTCTTCTGCCAGGAGTGGAGCTGTTTGTAAATGATGGAAACAATGGCATTCATGTTTTGATTGTTTTTTCGGCAAGTTGGCTAAAAGGCAGTAATGACCGTATTTCACCGTTTATCGCCACCATGTTTCCGGGAAAATCTCCTGCCGAGTATGAGAACGAAAATTGCCGCAGTGACAAAAATATTTTGCAGGTCGTTGCAGAGTTGGACAAGACCGGCATGGACTATTTTCTGATCTTTGCCCATGTGGAGCAGCGATGCGGCCTGTGGAAAGCAATGCTCGGGGGAAAAATTGGCGATTTTACTACTCCTCGTTATGATTCCGTCAGAAAGAGAACCTTGGGTTTCCAAAAGGTTAGAACCCGCGATGAACGAAAAAAGGTCAGGCAATGGCTTCAGGACTGGTATCCCGCGGAAGTTGAAGGTTCCGATCCGAAAGAGATTGAACAGATCGGACAGGGAAAAGCCTGTTATCTGAAAATCGGTGATTTCACCTTTGAGGCAGTCAAGTATGGGCTGCTTGACCATGAAAACCGCGTAACTGCCGGAGAGATTCCCCACCATACCCATTCTCACATTCTCAGCGTGTCTTTTGACGGCGGCGCTCTGAATGGTGAAACCATCAACCTGTCCCCGGAACTCAATACCCTCATCGGCATCCGCGGAAGCGGCAAGTCATCCATCCTGGAGGCGATTCGGTATGCGCTTGATATTCCTTTCGAGGAAAAGTCGCAGGACAAGGATTACAAGAACGGTCTTGTTGACTATATCCTGGGAAGCGATGGAAAAGTGACGGTCCAGGCTGTTGACCAACGCGGCCAGCAATATGAGATTCGGCGCATCAACCGGGAAAGGCCGGATGTGTATATCGACGGTACTTTGCAGCCGGGCATCTCCATTCGGGAAACGATTTTGCACAAACCCATCTATTTTGGACAAAAAGATCTCTCCGCCACAGGTGAGGGGTTTGAAAAGGACCTGGTGGAAAAACTGGTCGGTGAGAAGCTTTTCGGGATTCGATCACGCATTGAGGCACAACGCCGGAAAGTTATTGAGCTCGTTGGGCAACTGAAAAAACTCTCCAACACGGAAGAGAAGAAAAAGGAATACGAAGACAGGAAAAAAGACGCCGAATTCAGGCTCAAGTTTTACAAAAAATACGGGGTGGAAGAAAAACTGCAAAAACAGGTGGATTTTGATACCGATTCCAGAAAATGCTCCCAGGTTGTTTCTTTTGCCAAATCCTATCTGGAGGATTTGGAATCTTTTATTGACCAGTATGAAGACGACTTGAACAATCAGCGTGTCTATACCTCAAAACAGAACAAGGAATTCTTTGATGATTTTTTTGTCACCTATGACAGGTTGATTTCATCCTTTGTAAACATCAAAAAAACCTTTTCCACAGGCAGGCAGGTTCTGGCTGAGCTTGAAAGGAAAGCCGGAGAGTTTGAAAAACTCAAAGCCGGCCTCAAGGAAGAATTTGCTGAAATTGGCAGGAAACTGGCTGAGCAGTTGCAGGAAGATGGAGCTCAGGCCATACGCCCGGATGAATTCCGCGAGCTTCGCAAAACCGTGGAACAGGCAACGCAAATGCTCCGAGCATTGGAAAAACAGGAATCTGTTCATAAAAGCCTGGATCAGGAACTGTTACGGGAGCTGGCAGCGCTCAATGAATTCTGGCGTGAAGAATACAAGGCGATCAAGGCAGAACTCGACAAGATTAACAGCAGCCATTCCTCGCTTGAAATAAAAGCTGAATTCAAGGGAGATAAAAACGCTTTTCTTACCTTTATGAAAGATATCTTCAGGGGCAGCCGAATCCGGGAAGCGACTTTTTCATCGCTTGTCCATGAATTTTCCGATTTTAGAGCCCTGTACAGGGAATTTGGCAGGGTCAGGACCATGCTTGGCGCTTCGGCTTCGGTTTTTGAGCAGTATTTTACTGACAATCTCTCTGCCCTGTTGACCTGGCAGGCGCCCAACCGATTTACCATCGAGTATCGCGGCAAGGAACTGAAACACCATTCGCTGGGGCAGCGTGCATCCGCGCTGATTCTTTTTGTTTTGAGCCAGAAGGAAAACGATGTTTTCATCATCGACCAGCCGGAAGATGATCTGGACAACCAGACTATTTATGAAGATGTTGTAAAGCTGATCCGGCGCCTGAAATCCGGTACCCAGTTTATTTTCGCAACCCACAACGCCAATTTTCCCGTGCTTGGCGATGCGGAACAGATAATTTCCTGTTCGTTCTCCGATAATCTCATTAAGACAAAAACCGGCAGTATCGACTGTTCGGAACTCCAGGAGGAAATCGTGAATATCATGGAAGGCGGTGAGGAGGCTTTTAAACAGCGCCAAAGGAGATACGAAATATGGAACCCGCAGAGCTTCTAGAAATTATCGGTCGTGGTGAGGACAGCAAACATCAGTTCAAAGCCAATGTCACAAACGAGACATCATTGGCTCAGGAAATGGTGGCGCTCAGCAATTCAGGGGGAGGCACAATATTTATCGGCGTGAGTGACGACGGCACCTTTGCCGGTTTGACCCGGGAGGACATGGGACGCCTGAACCAGCTCGTTTCCAATGCAGGATCGCAGCAGGTCAGGCCTCCGATCAATCCTCAAACGGAAAACATCGCCGCGCCGGATGGTCTGGTCATGCGGGTTGTTGTGCCGGATGGCATCAGCAGGCCCTATATGGACAAAAACGGGGTCATCTGGGTAAAAAGCGGCGCAGACAAACGCAAGGCAACATCCCGGGAAGAGATCCAGCGAATGTACCAGAGCGCAGGCCTGATCCATGGAGATGAGATTCCGGTTCCCGGTATGACCGTGGCGGACCTGGACCGAGACTATTTCAAAAAATTTTATGAACGGAATTTTGGTGAATCCCTGGATGAACAGGACATATCCCTGAAAGACCTGCTGGAAAACATGAACCTGATGAAAGACGGCATCTTCAATGTGAGTGGAGCCCTGCTCTTTGCCAAAAATCCAAGTTCCAGGCTTCCGGTTTTCACTGTCAAGGCCATAGCCTTTCCCGGTACTGAAATACATGAGGAGCGCTATGTAGACAGCCGGGATATTACCGGCAAGTTGGCGGATATTTTTCATCAAAGCATGAGCTTTGTTCTGGGCAACATCCACCATGTTCAGAAAAAACAAAATATCAATGCCCCCGGAGAGCCGGAGATTGCCAAAATCACTTTGGAGGAGTTGATCGCCAATGCGCTTATTCATCGTGATTACTTTGTTTCCGCGCCGGTTAGGTTGTTTGTGTTTACTGACCGGGTGGAAATCATCAGTCCGGGACATCTGCCCAACAATCTGACGGTTGCAAACATCATAAGAGGCAATTCAAATATCAGAAACCCCATACTGGCATCCTATGCGACAAAAATACTGCCCTACCGGGGATTGGGAAGCGGCATTACCCGTGCGCTTAAAGCGTATCCCCATATTGATTTTGAAGACGACCATGACGGAAATCTGTTCAAGGTTGTTATTCAGCGGGTGACGCCTGAGTGATTCCTGAAAGAAGAGTTAATTTAACCTGTTCGAAGGCATATTGGATAATGGCACAATGGTAAAACGAAAAAGCAAAACACCGAAAAGCATCGAGACGCTGACCCATGAAGAGGCAAGCCGGAAGAATATTCCCACTGCTGAATATCAGTCGGTGATGCGGGATGATGAAAAAAATCCGATTCAGGTGGCCTACGAGCGGCGTAATCGTGATCTTGATCCGCAACTGGTCTGGCGGGGTAAGGATGAGCAGGACTGGTCTGATCTGGTGGTGCAGGCCCCGCCCCTCTATATTCAGGAGAAGGTGCATCCCAAGATTCTGATTGATGATCTACGGAATCAGACAGAAAAGCGTGAAGGTGCAGGGCAGCCACGGCAGATGGATCTCTTTGGTGATTTTAACGGCTTGCCCGATGAGGCTGCCAGGACGGAATTTTACCAGCATGATGCCAACTGGACCAACCGGATGATCCTGGGCGACTCGTTGCAGGTCATGGCATCCCTGGCCGAGCGGGAGGGGCTGCGGGGCAAGGTGCAGTGCATCTATCTTGATCCGCCTTACGGCATCAAGTTCAACTCCAACTTCCAGTGGTCAACCACCAGCCGGGATGTCAAGGACGGCAACAAAAAGCACATCACCCGCGAGCCGGAGCAGGTCAAGGCCTTCCGGGATACCTGGCGGGACGGGATTCATTCCTATCTGACCTATCTGCGGGATCGGTTGACGGTGTGTAGGGATTTGTTGACAGACAGCGGTTCAATTTTTGTCCAGATCGGGGATGAGAATGTGCATCGGGTGCGGTGCTTGATGGATGAGGTTTTTGGGGATGAGAATTTTGTTAGTTTAATTAGTTATGTAACGACCAGTTCACAAACCAGTCAATTTCTTGCCTCTGTATCTGATTTTATTATTTGGTATAGTAAAGATATTCAGCAAGCAAAATTTAAAAATCTTTTTACAATAAAAAAGGCGGGGGGAACAGGAGGCAGTAAATACAATAAAATAATTTACGATGATTTACGAACAAATTTGTTGTCGAAAGTCAACACATCTCAACAGCATAAAGTATTTAGAATCGATACATTAACCTCTCAAAGTGGTGGTGATAATAGCAAATTTCCAGTTTTATTTCTGGGAAGAAAAAATTATCCAAGGAAAGGTGGGTGGAAAACTAACCAAATAGGTTTTGATCATTTAATAAAGGCTGGAAGAATTTCAAATGAAGGCCGCTCCATAGGATATATAAGATTTATCGAAGATTTTGCAGCATTCCCAAGAAATAATGTCTGGTCTGATTTTGCAAGTGTGCAAAGTAGAAGTGATCCAAAAGTTTATGTAGTCCAGAGTGCTACAAAAATTATCCAACGCTGCATCCTCATGTCCACCGACCCCGGCGACCTTGTCCTCGACCCCACCTGCGGTTCCGGCACCACTGCCTACGTGGCCGAGCAGTGGGGCCGCCGCTGGATCACCATTGATACCTCAAGGGTTGCCCTGGCCCTAGCCCGGGCCCGGATCATGGGCGCCCGCTATCCCTTTTACCTGCTGGCCGACTCCCCGGCAGGGCAGCAGAAAGAGGCGGAAATAACCCGTACCATCCCGTCCGCTGCCCCCACCTTCGGCAATATCCGCCAGGGTTTTGTCTACCAGCGGGTTCCCCATATCACCCTGAAGGCTATTGCCAATAATGCGGAAATTGACGTGATCTGGGATAAATTTCAGGAAACCCTGGAACCCCTGCGAAAGCAACTTAACAGGGAACTGGATCAGGACTGGCAGGAATGGGAAATCCCCCGAGAGGCTGAAAAAGAGTGGTCAAACAAGGCAAAACAACTTCATA
>NZ_JBPLBA010000106.1:0-17223 GCF_054039375.1 Desulfomarina sp.
GCGGTACAGAGCAGCAGTCCGAAGCCGAACAGCGCACCCGCTTCGGGCAGGATGGAGTAGAGATTTCCCTGGCGGAGGAGCAGATCGTAAAATCCTGCCTGCCCCCAGTAAAGGGGGGAGAGGATAGACAGCGGCCTGATGAAATCCGGCAGGGCGTAGACCGGAACCATGACACCGCCGAAGGCGGCACCTATGACAATGGAGACAGGGCCAAACATGGAAACCTGTTCATAGGTCCGGCAGAATGTGCCGAGAAAGATTCCGTAACCGTTGGCGGCACAGATGACAGCCAGAAGGACAACACCGAAGGCCGCCAGTTCCGTTCCCGCATTAAATCGTTCAACCCCGAAAAGGGGCAGGATATATTGGCTGGCCAGGAAGATAACACCAAACTGGGCAAGGCTGATCAGTGTATAGGCAAGCAGTTTGCCTGCCATGACGGTGGAATAGTTCACCGGCATGACTTTCAGTCGTTTCAGTGTCCCCGAGTTCCGTTCTGAAATAATCGAACCCGCAAGTGGGAGGACGATAAAAAAGATCCCGAAAATGGTCCAGGCGGGCACGTTCTGCTGTACCGCCGTTGGCTGTACGGAAAAACCCATTTCCGTGGCAAATCTTTGTTTTATCGCAGTAAAAGTGGAGTCGGAAAGGATTTCCGGTACGGAAAAATCGGGGGAGGAGAAGCTGTCGGCCGCAAAAGACCGCATGGCGGGGGGCATGGAGGCCCGGATCTTTTCCGGCAGGAGAGCAAAGATTTTCTCCATTGTTTGGCGTGTTTCAATTCCCTTGATAATGGCTCCCAGGGAGGAGTTCAGTGCCGCCCGGAAACTGCCCTGGACAGACGGGTCAAACCAGACAGTGATGGTCGGCCCATCTACGGGAGGTGTCAGCTTTTCTTCTGGGAAAAACTGTTTTCTTACAAGAAAACCACTTTTCTTTTCAATGGTACGACTGAGGTTTTCGGGAAGAATAACGGCAAAATGAAATTGTCCACCGGCAACCAGTTTTTCAGCCTGAACGGCGGTTACCGGCTGTCCGTCAATCGTGTCGATTAACTCGAAACTGGTGCTGGCCTGGAAAAACTTTTTTATTTCCCGGCCCGCGGTGCCGCCATCCCTGTCAGCAAAAAGAATTTCAGCCGTGGTGGTGGTTACCTGGTCCTGAATAAGGGTAATGATGATCACCAGGAATGCCGGCATGATAAAGAGAAGGACAAGCCCGGCACGGTCCCTGGTGAGGAGAAGCAGTTCTTTGGTGATTGAGGCAAACAGTCGCATGGTCGGTCAGGAATCCCTGAGTGCTTTGCCGGTTCTGGCGAAAAAAAGTTCCGAGAGATCTGAAATACCGGGACTCCCGTTTATCAGTTGGGCGGGGTTTCCGTGGCAGATGGTTTTTCCCTGGTCGATGATGGCCACATTTTCACATATTTTTTCAATTTCTTCCATATAATGGGTTGTGTAGACCATGGTCATTCCCTGTTCATGGAGGAGCAGGAGCTTCTCAAGAATAAGGTTCCGCGACTGGGCGTCAATGCCCACGGTGGGTTCATCCAGAAAGAGCAGTTCCGGTTGATGGAGAAGGCCTGCAATCAGGTTTATTCTTCTCTTCATGCCTCCTGAATAGGTTTTTACCCTGTTGTCCGCTTTTTTATCCAGGCCGAACATCTCAAGGTAGTGATTGACCTGTTCACGGGCGTTATTTTTTCTCAAACCGTAAAGGCTGGCGAAATAGAGCAGGTTCTCTCTGCCGGTCAGGTTATTGTAAAGGGCTGTTTCCTGGGGCACAAGGCCGATCCGTTGTCGTATCCTGTCCGGGTGACACACCATATCTATACTGTCAAAGAGAAGAGTTCCCTCTGTTGGGGGAAAGAGGGTGGAGAGGATAGAGATCAGGGTGGTTTTCCCGGCGCCATTGGGGCCGATAAGTCCAAGAAGCTCTCCTTTTCTGATAAAAAGAGAAATATGATCCAGGGCCGGAACCGGGGTTTTCGGGTAGGTCATGGCCACATTTTCCGCCCGCAGGAGGATGTTTTGCTTACTGTTGTTCATCAGGCGGCGATTTCCCCCAGTTCCCGATAGATGGCTGCTTCTTTACGCGCGCATTCACGCAGCATATCAGCCAGTCTGTCATAGACATCTTCATCCTTTGCCCTGCCCTTGCAGACCCTGGCGCCAAGGGTGGCAAAACTCCGCCATCTGTCTCCCGTGAGGGTCATCTGCTCCGAGAGCCTGGTCAGTTCTCTCTTTCCCAGCACGGTTGCCGCTTCCTGGAGAAATGCCGCGTAAATGAAGCGAAATCCTCCGCCGCCCGTGCCGATTTCTTCCTGCATCCGAATAAGCTGGCCAAGATGGAGGGCCGCATTTTCTGTTCCCAGTTTTTTCGGCCAGCCGGCCAGCCTGTTGGCAAGAAATTCAATACCCCTGATTCCGAGGAAAGGGACCGGGGTTTTCAGCATGATTTTACTGACAGAGCTTATCCCCGCTGCCACGGCTTCCTGTATATCCGGAGAGTCCGGAACAAGTTCAAAAAAATACATGGCCCCTTTTGGTGCCAGGGCACCTTTGGCAAAACGCGCTTTGATGAGGTCGGTTCTGTGGCAGCGGACAGTATCGTCAAACACGGGATCACTGATGATATAATCATTTCCCTCCCGGCCGATGACAACAAGATTGTGCATATTGAAATGAAAACGAAAGGCCGGTGGAAAATAGGGAAGCCAGTAGGCTCCGGTCTGGCAGCCAACGGGAATACCCTGGTCGAGTTTTTTGTCCAGTTCATCCATCGCCTTTGCGGGGGAGCGGAACTTTTTTCGTCCGACAGTTACACCCAGACGTTTACTGACCCTGTTGAAAATAGTTCCCACTGAACATCTGAAGGTGGTCAGCGGCAGTCTGTTGACCCGGATAAAAGGCAGGTAGCCGAAAAACAATCCGTCACCGATACCGAATGCCAGCGCCTCCGAACAGTCAACACCGTGGAAATAAAGAAGGTTGGAGGTGACGCCGCTTTCGCAGTGGGCGGATTGTCTATGGTGGAATTCTATCATTCTGTTTTTTTTGGAAGTTATTTTTAAAATCGGGCCGGCACAGTTATCGATTTTTAATGAGCTGCCCGGAAAAGGATTCGGGCAGGTTGCGCAGTTCGTCAATGGAGATGCCGAAAACAGAGCTGTATCTCTTCAGTATTTTTTCCGGCAGTTTATTGAAAATTGATGGTTTCATATGCCTGCGGACCCGCCATTTCGGCAGTGAGACGTATTTGGCAAGGAGACCGAGATCCATCTGGTGTTTTACCTGGTAATAGGCCAGGGGGCTCACCTTGTCCTTTCTGGCCAGGGCGTACATTTTTTCAGCCTCGCTGCTGATCACCTCCCAGGCCTGTTCGTTGACAATGTTTTTGGCCTCCCATCCGAGGCTGGGTACAAGTCTGTATTGTCCATTCTCGTCTACGGCATAACAGATTTCATGTCCGTGATCGGCAATCATGCCGTTGTCCTGGGGAACTTCATCAATTTTCATGAAAATGTACGGGTCCTTTGCAATATGCGGCTATTGGATAATTCAGATGTACGTGCATCCAACCGGAGCGTGTTGTTGATATTTGCATCAAATTCACGAAAATAACAATAAAATGTTTGAAAAGTGTGGTAAAATCCATTTTCGTTTTTTGTCTGCTGGTGCAGATCTGAGGCTGATAAACCGGCACAGCCGGATTTTATGGCTCGGCCGCAAAAAGCCAATGAAAATCCCGACTGCGGCAATACGACCTTCAGTTGAGAATTTTCAGATAAACCGGCATGGCCGGATTTTATGGCTCGGTCGCAAAAAGCCAATGAAAGTCCTGACTGCGGCAATACGACCTTCACAGATAAAGGGTCTAATGATGATTCGTGGAACAGTATTCATTCTCTGTACACTTCTGCTGGTGCGTTTTTCCTGGAGGGCCCTGAGAGATGTCAAAGCACATGGATTTTACCGTTTTTTTGCCTTTGAAGGAATTGTGGCCCTTCTCCTTGTTAACCAGCCGGTCTGGTTTGAAAATCCTTTCAGTCCGCTTCACCTGTTGTCCTGGTTACTGCTGGGCCTGTCGATCTGTTTTATTGTTCAGTCACTGAAAAAACTGAAGAAGGAAGGAGGACATGGTCATCGCGGGGACATGCCGGGGAACCATGATTTTGAAAATACGGTCAATATTGTTGAAACCGGGATTTACCGTTTTGTTCGTCACCCCATGTATGCTTCTCTTCTGTTCCTTGGATGGGGGGCATTTTTAAAGCGGATTACCCTGTTGAATATCTGCCTGATCAGTGTGGTGACGCTTTTTCTTCTGGCGACGGCCCGGGTCGAAGAAAATGAGAATGTCAGGTTTTTCGGTATCTCTTATGAAGATTACATGCGACGAACAAGGATGTTCATTCCTTGGGTGTTGTAACGTAACAGGCTGATAAAGAATTATCTGATTACGTATGAAACTCAGCCTGTTATTTGTGAGTCTGGGGGTGTGCCTGTTTTATCAGGCGTATTTCAAAAATCACATTAGACTGATTATAAAATGACCTGGACTGACACTTTTTCATTTGAATTCCTTATCAACTGAGATTTCCAGTAATTTTTGACCGTAGGCCAGCCTGATAAAACAGGCCCAATCCACAATTTGGCTGAGTTTCATGGGTAATCAAGTAGAATTATGAAAAAACAGTATAAGTCACTCTGTTCTTCTCTCGCGCACGCCTGCCGGGGCTGGACTGTGAAGGAACGGGATACGGGAGAGACTGTTGTGAGGGGGCGTTTTCTTTTTCACAGCAGTTCTACCGGTTTTGCCGGTCATTTTCCAGGTCATCCTATTCTGCCTGCCGTAATGCAGCTTGGTATGGTCCGCTTTCTGGCGGAAAAAAGTCTTGGCAGGCGGTTGAAACCGCAGACATACAGCCGCACCAAGTTTTGCGGCATGATAGTTCCCGGACAGCAGGTGGAGGCAGAGGTTGTTCTGCGGGAGCATGAGGAGGCCGGCTGGCACGGAAAATTTTCCCTGGAGAGCGAAGCCGGAGTTATAGCCAGCGGGCAGTGTGTCCTGGTGCAGATTGAAACAAGAGGGGATGAACAGGATTGACTATGGGGTTTTCCAGAGAACATTTTCCGGCTGTCGAGGGAGATCCGGCCCCTCTGACAGCCGAATGTGAGCGACGGGTCCGTTTTGAGGAAGTTGACGGTTTGAGTATGGTCTGGCATGGCCGGTACCCCAGTTACCTGGAGGATGGCCGTATACGTTTCGGGGATGTTTACGGCCTGACCTATCACAGTTTCAGGGAAAACAGAACGGTTGCCCCGGTCGTGCAGATGCACCTTGATTATAAGATCCCATTGCGTTTTGATGAGATCATGAAAATAAAAACAAGCCTGCACTGGACAGATTCGGCCAGACTGAATTTTTCCTATATTATTTACAATGCAAAAGGGACGGTAGCTGCATCAGGTTATACCGTTCAGCTGCTCACCGAGGTCGATGGCACTGTCCTCCTGATTGTCCCGGAATGGCTGCAGCGGTTCAGGGACAAATGGCAGGCCGGGGAGTTTGTCCTATGAAAAGAAGAGTCGTGGTGAGCTCAGGCGATATGGTGACCCCCCTGGGGGATCTTCAGGAGACCTGGGACAGCCTGATGGCAGGAGAAAGTGGTATCGTTAAACAGTCCTTCGGTTCCCTTTCCGGCGAGTGGCCCCTTGGTATTATTGCGGAGACGGGTGTTGGAGCGGAACGACGTGGTCCCGGCGACTGGCAACGTCTGCGTATCGTGTTCGACCGTCTTTTTTGTTCTCTGCCTGAAATACCTCGGCAAACACGTCTGTTCTGTGCCACAACAAAGGGTGCCGTTGGTGAGTGGATGGCGGGAAAGGGTGCAGGCGGAGGCAATCCCTGGGAGATTGCCGATTATCTTTGCAGGCTTCTGGGGCTGGAAGATGAGGCCACCATGGTCAGCGGGGCCTGCGCTTCCGGCAGCCTTGCAGTAATTCAGGGCGCACTGGCCGTGAGTTCGGGTGAGTGTGACCGGGCACTTGTTGTCGGTTTTGACCTGGTGGCGGAGTTTGTGCTGGCCGGGTTTGACAGCCTTAAAGCCCTGTCTCCCGATACGGCAAAACCCTTTGACATAAACCGCCGGGGGCTTTGTCTCGGGGATGGAGCAGGCTGGCTGCTGCTGGAGGCGGAAGAGGTGGTGAGCCCGGATTCGTGTAATTTACGGGCCTGTCTTTCCGGCTGGGCCGTTTCCTGTGATGCAACCCACATCACGGCACCCTGCCGGTATGGCAGTGGCCTGAAAAGGGCCTTTGACACGCTTTTTCAGGAAGACGTCATTCCTGTAGGGGGTATTAACGGGCATGGAACAGGGACGGTCTATAATGATGCCATGGAACTGCTTGCCTTTAGGGAAAAATGCGGCAAGGGGATTCCTGTCTGTTCAGGCAAAGGTGCTCTTGGTCACAGTCTCGGCGGCACCGGAGTTGTGGAGGCGCTTATCAGCACTTTGAGTCTTGAACATGGGATGTTGTCCCCCACGGTCGGTCTTGAGACTGCCGAGGAAACGGAGTGCCTGCTTTCCGCCGAACCGCTTCCCCTGCGTTATCCATCAATTATCAGCAGTAATTCCGGTTTTGGCGGAATCAATACCCTGCTCTATTTTACTCCTTTATAGGCAGGTGTCTGTTACCGGTTCCAGAGATAATACATACATAGAGTTATTAACCCCGTGAGCAGTTACGAAAAAAGAATACTCCTTGTCCATCCGCTTGGTTACAGCGCGAAAAAAGCAGAAGATGATATTTCAAGGATGGCCAATATCATGCCTCCGCTGGGGCTGGCCTCCATTTCCGCGTTCCTCAGTGAGGGGGGGATTGAAAACGATATTATCGACTGTTATGCCCATCCGGATTCAGATGATCTGATCAGGGAATACCTGTTGGAACACAGGCCGTCTCATATCGGTTTTTCCTGTACAACCTCAAGTTTTTTCGATGGTGTCCGTCTGGCGGAAATGGCTAAAGAACTGGTGCCGGAGATTACTGTTGTTTTCGGTGGAGTGCATGTTTCTGCTGTAAAGGAGACCGTAATACAGGACTATCCCGTCATTGATTTCTGTATTGTGGGGGAGGGGGAAGAAGGGCTGCGGGATCTGATAAACGCTGAAGATGTCGCCAGAGTGGAAGGTGTGGTTTTTCGGGACGATAGTGGCAGACCCTGTTTTACCGGCCATAGACAAAAACTCCTGGATCTTGATTCTCTGCCGTTTCCTGCCTATGAAAAACTCACCGGTTATCCCGGGGTGTATAAACTGCCTATTTTCAATTACCCCAGGGTGCCCAACGGCAGCTGCATTTCAAGCCGGGGATGTCCATATGCCTGCAGTTATTGCGACAGATCTGTTTTTCGCAGGAGTTTTCGTTATAATTCCGCCGGGTATCTCTATAAACATGTTTCTTACCTGAATCAGAAATTCGGTATACGTCATATCAATTTTTATGACGACCAGTTCACTTTCCAGCGTCAGCGGATTGTCGATTTCTGCAGGAAAATGATTGACGGCTCACTGAAGATGACGTTCAACTGTGCCGCGCGGGCGGAGCATCTTGACAGGGAACTCCTGGAGCTGATGAAGGGCGCGGGCTGCTGGATGATCAGTCTCGGTATTGAAACGGGGGACGAGGATCTTCTTGCCAGACATCGTCAGAATCCGGATCTGCAGATGATGAGGCAAAAGATAGAAATGATCAAGAAAGCCGGAATCAGGGTTAAGGGACTGCTGATGATGGGGCTGCCGGGGGAAACGGAAGAGAGTATCCTCAAAAGCCGCAGGTATGTTTACTCCCTGCCCATTGATGACTTTAACCTGGCCAAGTTTACACCGTTTCCCGGCTCGCCTGTCTACCGGCAGATCAAGGAGCAGGGGGAATTGCTGGGAACCTTCAATGAAGACTGGGAGCGAATGGACTGCATGCAGTTCCAGTTTGTGCCCAAAGGGATTGAGCTGGAGAGAATGGAGAAACTGTTTATTGATTTCTATAAATACCATTTCATGCGCAACAGGGTTATCTGGGGGTATATCACCATGTTGTGGAAATCCCCTGACAGCTGGCTGCGTTTTCTTGCCGGACTTCGTTCGTTTCTCCGTTTTGCCTTTACAAACAGGAGGATGGGGTGATCAATTGCAGAATTTGAGAAGCAGGTGCAGGGCCTCATCACCCTTATCCGCAGGGACAAAGAGATGATCATGGGTATACGCCGCAATTATGTTTGCACTGATACCGTGTTCGCTGAGTCTTGTTGAGACGGCAGCGGTCAGACCGACCGCCTCAAGGCTGGAATGAACATTGAGGCTGATATAACTGAAGAGACCACTGTACTGGAGGTTCAATCCGTCGGCCATATTTTTTTTGACCACCAGGGTTAATCCCTCGGATTCCATAAAAGAGGCAATCGGTTCGGCTTCAGCGTAATCCCCATATCGCCCTCCGGCAACCCGGCAGAACACATAGAGGTCTTTGTGGAGTCTGGGGGTTAACGTCCGCAAGAGTTTTTTCAGGCTTTTTTCTCCGCTCATGGCATCTCCCCGATCCGGCTGAGTTTCATGGATAACCAGCTAATGGCTTTATCCGGTAATTATTCACAGGCACCCCTGCGTCCCACGCTCTCTTTTAGTCTTAAAGTCTCCTTTGGAAAATGACAACTATGTTCGATTGTCACAGGCAGTTTTCAGGTTCTCATTTCCTGAAGAACGGTTGAGAGTACTTTTTTCAGGTTCTCCAGTATCAGCGGTTTGGCCAATGCGCCGCAGAAGCCATGGTCCCGGAAATTTGCCATGACCGGGTCGGTAGCGTAACCGCTTGCAACGATGATTTTCATATCCGGGACTTCCGCAAGAATCTTCCCCGCGGTTTCCTTGCCACCCATGCTGCCGGGAATGGTCAGATCCATGATGATTGCATCGATTTTTTGATTGTTTTTTCGCATTTCTCTGAATGTTCTCAAGGCTTCATGACCATTTGAAACAAGAATCGGTGTATGACCGAGGTACTCCAGCTGAGATCCGGCCACGTTGCGGACAACCTCCTCGTCATCCATGACCATAATTGTGGCTGCCTGTACTGGAACGGCAGATTGGGTGATGATATTCCGGCTATCAGTGGATTTCCTGCTGACAGGCAGATAGAGGGTGAAAACGGTACCTTCTCCCGGAGTTGATTCGGCGAGAATATGTCCATTATGCTTTTTTATGATGGAGTGACATATGGCAAGGCCAAGTCCGCTTCCCTCGGCTTTTGTGGAAAAATATGGATCGAATATTCTGCCGAGGGTCTGTCCGTCTATTCCGGTTCCTGAGTCGCGAATGGAAATCTTCACATAATGTCCATCATCGTCACGGAGCAGTGATTCATTTTCTCCCAGGGTGTTTGAGCAGGAGATTTTTATTATTCCGCCTGTCGGCATGGCCTGTTTTGCGTTAATGATGATATTCTGCACCACCTGGCCGATCTGGCCGGAATCAATATCAACGACATGAAGATCGGAGGCAAAATCATAACTGCAGGTAATATTGCTGCCATGGAGGACAAAATCTGCTGATTCCCTGATAATCTCAGGCAGGGCCATTGTTTCCCTGATCGGTTCACCGCCTTTTGCAAAGGTGAGGAGCTGCTGGGTCAGCCTGGAGGCTCTTATGGTTGCGTTGGCAGCGCTCTGCAGCAGGGGGGATATTGTCGCATCGTCAGTTTTTTTTATGGCCAGTTCAATATTTCCAAGAATAGCTGAAAGTATATTGTTGAAATCGTGGGCAATTCCGCCTGCCAGTACACCAACTGCCTCAAGTTTTCTTATTTTTAACAATTCCTGTTCCGTTTTCTTTTCGTTGGTTATATCTCGGAAAACGAGTACGACACCGATAATTTTCTTTTCCTGGTTGAAAATAGGAGCGCCGCTGTCGGCAATGTTGATCCGTTTGCCGTGACGGGTGATAAGGATTCTCCGGCCTGAACGTTCTCTTTTCTTTCCGGAGGATATGATCTGTCCTATCGGGTTTTCACATTTTTCACCTGTCTGTTCATCAACGAGATTGAAAACCGCAGATGTGTTTTTCCCGATGGCTTCATCGGCCGGCCAGCCCGTGATCTTTTCGGCGGCTTCATTGATGATGGATATTTTTCCATCGGTATCGGCTGCAATTACTCCTTCACCTATACTTCTGAGGGTGACGGCAATGCGTTCCTGTTCAGTAGCCAGTTTTCTTTCCGCCCGTTTTTTTGCATCGATATCACGCTGGACAGCAATGATATAATCCTGTCCGTTAAGTTGTGCCAGATTAAGGCTTATTTCAGTCCAGAACAGTTTTCCGTCACTTTGCACGACCGGCCATTCAAATATCTGAGGTCCTTCGGAGACGGTCAGCTCGATTTTTTTCAGTGCCTCATCGGCGCTATAGGGAGGTGCGCTGAAAAACCGGCTTTCATGGAGTGGCCTGAGGGCATTTTCGTAGGAGATACCATACATTTTCAACATGGCATGGTTGACATCGTGTACGGTTTTTTCCTGCAGGCTATAGATAAGAATAGCCTCGTTGGGTGCATTGAATACAGATTCAAGATAGTTCTGGCTCTGTTTCAGCGATTCCCAGGCGTGTTGTCTTTCCTCTGTCATCCGGTTTGCCGATTCGGCAAGGGAGTGGAATTCTTTAAACGTGATTTTATCCAGGTCTATCAGGGTCGCGTCTTCGGCTGATTTCCTGAAAAAATCCAGAAAAAGTCTGACATTATATTGAATTTTTCTTGAAAGAAGATAGTTGAACATGAAGGAGAGAAGAAGAAGGGTCAGCAGCAAGGTGGTGGATCGCACAAGGAAGGTATTCACATCTTTTTGCCGGATGGCTTGTTTTTCCTGTATAATTGCATCGATATAGTCCACGTAAACACCCATGCCGACATACCAGTGCCATTCGGGAACACCGTTGACATAGCTGATTTTCGGGGCAGGTCGCTGTCCGGGAATCCGTGGCATTACATATTGAACAAAACCTCCCCCTGATTTCGCCCTGGCAATGAGTTCCTGGACAACTTTCACACCCTTCGGATCAGTAATGGTCCACATGTTTTTTCCTCTGGCCGGACCCAGAAGAGTGAGCCCTTTCCAGGTCCCGACAAAAATATGACCACCATTTGAAGTGTGCAGATTTTCCAGGCGGGAAAGGACTTCTTTTCGGATGGCTTTATTCATATTGTCATCGTTTTTTCTTGTTCCGATAATCCATCCAAATGGTTGAAAAAATTTGACATAGGAAATATCTTCCCGGATTCTTTTCTGTCCGTTGTCCGCCAGGGTGTTAGTGAAGTAAAATGACTGTTTCTTATTGCTCTTTATTGTGTCCGGCAGAGTTTTGGTGTATGTGGAGTTATTGCTGTTAATAGTATTTCTGCAATCAATGACCTCCTCTCCTTTTCCAGTGATCACAAAGAAATCATTCTCGGTATTATTTCTACACTGTTCCCTGAGGTTTTCTGTAATGATAGTTTTTATATTTTGCAGCTGCATGACTTGGGCATTTTGTTTGTACAGGGAAAGTGCAACCTGAAATGCCTGTTCTGTTTGCTGTTTGATTGCTGTTTTTATAATATTTTCACCATGATCTATCTTGTAATGAATATAATTAAGAGTGTCCTCCACCCGTGTTTTTATCAGTTCCTTTTCATGGGACAGGTAAACTTCTCTGATATTTTTAACATGCTGGTTGGACCTGGCAGTCTCAATATTCATCCAGAAATATCTGATAAAACCGATAAGTACGACAATGAGAATAAATACATGTTGTTGAAAAATGGTGATAAAACTGTTTTTTTTCATAATGAACAGGAGATGTGAAAAGAGATGAAGATTAAAAAATAATTATATAGCAGGGGGGTGGAAAAAACAAATAAATGGGGTGATTTGTCCAAATATCTGCTCTTTGAAACAATTTGAGAATCAATTGTTGTAAATTTTTTTTCCTGGAGAGTTCTGATAGATTCAGGGCAGCATGTTTTTCAGGTATATTTTCAAAATAATGATATACAATATCAGGGTAATGACAGGTTTGTTTTTTTGGCAGGTGACGATTGTTTAATAAAAATTCATATACTTAAAAAGATACATTCATCTGCAGTTAAAAATATAAAAACAGTCTATTCTATCGCAATAATACTGTCATATGTATTTTATTCTTTGTTTAATTGTGGAAGTATATTATATCAAGTTATGAAATAGCTTGTGCCTTTGGCAGGATGGCTGCTATAAGGACTTGAAGTAAAGTTTTATTATTGCGGTTGTTTAAAGAATGATTTGTCTTTGCAGTGTTGTTATTATTTGACAAAAAGAAGGGGAGGGATTTGTTGTGCCTAGAACAAAATATGATCTGGATGTGTTGAGAAAATGTGTGAAAAATGGTATGTCAAAACCAGAAATAATGGCTGAAATGTCTATAAAAAATCCTCCGACATTTAACAGCCTTATGTTGAAGCTGATGAATACCGACAATAAGTTTTACAAGGTCAGGGAAAGCAGCAGAAAGTCAGCCGGGAAGCCTCCGAAAGTTACTGTCGGGAAAAGAAACACGATTACACTCTCCTCGAAAATACTTGAAGGCAGTGAATTCAGTCCCGGTGATGTGTTTCTGGTCAAAACAGGAAAAAACAGGATAACTCTTATACTGGAAAAGGAATAGTATTGTACTTTTGTTTTTTCCCTGATTACATATAAAACTCAACCTGATAAAATGTAATTGCTCACAGGCACCCCTGCTTCTCACGGTCTTTTTTGTCCGCATAGGCAGGCTGTAGTGAAGAAGAGCCTGTAAAATCTGTGGTACCTGTGAGCAATAACAGTTCAGAGGTAATGAAATTACAGAGTTGCTACCCCTGTGATCAATTGCGATAAAGCAGGTATGTTCCCAATCCGGCTGAGTTTCACGGGTAATCAGAAAAGTTTTTTCAAGGTGGTCTGTGAGTTTATATCTTGTCAGTTTATGAATGGAGAGTAGGGATGCCAATAATTACGCTCAGGTTTAAGGATAAGAAAATTCGGGATTACCCGGTTGGAGTCGGTCAGACCTGCACCATTGGCCGGAAATCCACCAATGATATAGTGATTGATAATCTTGCCGTTTCAGGTTTTCATGCAAGAATTGAATCTGTTGTATCAACTTTTATTCTGCGTGATCTGGAAAGCACCAACGGAACTTTTGTTAACAAGGAAAAAATTACGGTACACAACCTCAGGCACAGGGATGTTATCCTGATAGGAAAACATGAGTTGATTTTTGATCGTTCGGATATGAAAAAACAGTCAGAAGAGGAAGATCCATTCCAGGACGACAAGACAAGAATTCTCGATACGAATGAATACAGGAAACTCATGAATAATGAGGGTCAGGAAATTCTTCCCGGAGAAGAGAGGGAAGGAGAAGAGAAAAAAGGTTTTTTCGCAAAATTATTCAAATGGATGACCGGTTGATTTTCCGCTTATTTTAGTATCGTTTCCAGATCTTTTCTGAGACTTTTGAAAAATATACCAGGCTTGCTTCTTTTCAGGTCATCCTGCAGTTCAAGCAGCAGTTTATGGTTCGGGGTGATCAACAATCCCTGTCTTATATAGTATCTTGCTTTTTTCATATTGAGGTTTAATAGAGCCTTTTCCGCCCGGGCCGCATATCTGTCACTTATTGTCCTCAATCCCTGCAGTGCCCTTGGATTATCTTTATCTATCCTGAGAATATCAGAATAATACTTATAGGCACAGTCTCCTTCCGGGGTAGAGAGCCTGTTTCTTTCCAAAGCATCCACTGCCTGCATCTCAAGCTCTGCCAGCAGTCGATTTTTCTTTTCTTTTATTTGTATTTTCATTGCCAGAAGGTCTCTGTCTTCCGGTATGATCATCAGGCCGGTCTGGACAAATCCGGTTGCTTTTTCAAAATTGTCGGCCAGCAGTTCCAGTTTGGCAAACTCATGATATTGTCTGCCTATTTCATGGATTCCGTCATGGGCTTCATGATTTTCCGGGTCAAGCTCCAGAACTTTTTTAAAATAGGTGTAAGCGGAATCATTTTTGGGTTTTGTCAGTCGTTTTAAACCATAAGCTTGACCAGCCTTTTTCAGCAGATCATTTATTGCGGTTTTTCTGGCGGCCTCTTTTTTTTCCCGGGCAATGGTTTCTTCCGGCAGGGGAGAAATATGAATACGGCTGGCTTTTTCAGGAGGTCTTGGAGGTGGTGGAGCAATTAACACCTTGTCATCACCGGCCGACCTGAACATGACAAAGGTTGAGATAAAGAGAAGTATCACGGCTGTCAGAATTTTTCCCTGTGTTGAAAAGTAGAATGGAAACCTGTTATCGTTTGCCGCGGTATCATTCTGTTCTTTGTATTCCTGTGGTTTTGTGAGAATTTCTGTTTTTTCTGTACCGTCAGGTTGTGAATATTCATCTGAGATTATAGTTTCTACCTGTGTTTTTTCGTGATTTTCATTCTCCTGCACGGGACTGTTGTTTTCCCGATTATATTCATCCTGGAACAGGTCCCTTATATAATGTTTTAATTTCTGGGTATTGGGTTTTTCTATTATGCTGAACAGGCATTCGCTGATATCGGCAATCATCGGTGTGCAGGACTGGTATCTTCTGCGCCTGTCCTTCGCCAGAGCTTTGCGGAGGATGCTGTATATCGGTGCCGGGAGGTCAGGGGTGATTTCTTCAAGTGCATCATATTCAACCTGCATGCATTTGCGGATGAGAGTTGCCGTGTCGCCACTGTACATCCTTTTTCCGGACAGCATTTCATAGAGAAGAATGCCGATGGAGAAAATATCAGAGCGGTGATCTATTTCCCGTCCGGTGAGTTGCTCCGGAGACATGTAGGATATTTTTCCTTTGACCACACCTACTTTGGTTCGTGTATCGCGAAGTTCCGCCCTGGCAATACCGAAGTCAATGATTTTGACTTTACCATCGAAAGTTATAAAAATATTATGGGGGCTGAGATCCCTGTGGATGATGTTGAGCGGATGATTCTGAAAATCTTTGAGGGAGTGGGCATACTCCATTGCTTCACAGATTTTCAGAGCAATAAGCAGACTGTTCTCCGGGCCTATTGGTGAATTTGTTTCTCTGGCCCTGATGGTAATATTATGCAGGTCCTTGCCAAAGAGATACTCCATGGCGATAAAATAGGAACCTTTACTCTCTCCAAAGTCATACACCTGGGCTATGTTTTCATGTTGCAGAAGTGCGGCGAGTCTTGCCTCATTGATGAAATTTGTTACAATTTCAGAGTCTTGTGCGGCATGTGGCAGGAGTTTTTTCAGGACAATGAGTTTTTCAAAACCCTGTCTGCCCTGCAGTTTGCATTTATAGACTTCCGCCATCCCTCCGGTGCCGATGAGATCGAGGAGAATATATTTGTTGCCGAATTGTTTCCCGTTGCTGCTGCCCATATTCCTGCAATTAGTCATTTGATCTGAATATCGATTTCTATCATATCATAATTTCTTTGATTATTGGGGATTAACTTATTAACTGTATTTTAACCTGGTTGATCAATGGTAAAATAAATTTCTGATTACGTATAAAACACAGCCTGCTGTTTGGGAGCCTGTGGCACCTGTAAGTAGTTACGAAAAATGTGCGGTTTTGAAATGCAGAATACTTTAACTGTAGAGGCATATTGTAAAACTGATCCGGGACTCTGTCGCACCTGTAATGAAGATATCTGCCTGGTGGATCTTGAAAACAGCTGTTTCCTTGTTGCGGATGGTATAGGAGGGAATGTCGGTGGAGATCTGGCAGCCGCATTCATGCGGGATTCTGCCGCGGAACTGTTTGCGGATACGGTTGCGGCTCCGCCCCTGCAGGCGGCCCTGCGGATACGGGATATCTTCTCCCTGGCTCACCGGAAGATGAAATGCTGTATTGAAACCACCCCGGCCTGCATGGGTATGGGGTGTACAGCGGAGCTGCTTCTCTTTTCAGGAGACCGGTTCTTTCTCGGCCATATCGGGGACAGCCGCACTTATCGGTTCAGGAAGCATGGTCTGAAGCTGTTGACTGTGGATCATTCACTGGTGCAGGAACAGATAGATCTCGGAATTATTACCTCTGAGCAGGCAAGAAAAAGTCGGTATAAAAATGTTATTCTCAAGGCTGTCGGTGGGGAGATTCCCCCGGAAATTGACAGCCTCCAAGGATCTCTGCTTGCGGGTGATATTTTTCTTCTCTGTACTGACGGGTTGTACTCCATGGTAACGGATAAGGAAATTTTTTCCGTACTTGAATATGATGCACCCCTGTCTGTCAAGGTGGAAATGCTGGTTGACATGGCCAATAACGCGGGTGGTAAAGACAATATTGCCGTAACTCTCGTTGGTGTAACAGGATAGGGTGAGACCGTTTCAATGAAAGTCCGTTTTTATTCTCTTCTTACCGTTCTTTCCATCCTGTTCCTGCTTGTGGTTACCCAGGCGCTCAATGGAGCTATCAGTCTCCTTTCCTTTAAAAAACTGCTTGTCCTTTTTTGTGCCATCCCGCCTGCGGCCTATGTTACATAGCTTAACTATGCGCTCAAAGCCGCAGGCAGAATGGCACAAAAAATTACAGCACAATATTACGTCATTTCATCGTTGACGTGACATTAGAAGAAAAAGCTCGATTTCGGCCAGACACTCTGTTGACACAGCTGAAGCCCCGCCCTTCCTGAGAATCCTCATAAACAATGCCAAGTTTTTTAAATCTGAATATCTTGTGAAACAAGGTGACCTGTCTTTTATGTCTTTCCGGGTCCACTTTGTCAATGACATGGTCACAGCTCGAATTGTCTGCGCTCTTTATAATTCCAAAGCAACAGGGTCAGTTGTAGAGCCGATGACGGTGGGGACATGATGATCATTGGTGACTGGAACCTGACGGCCCAGGTCCCCAAGGCCAGTATCAGGTTGATATTGTTCCCATCTGCGTTGAGACGTTTGATCAGCTTTTTTTCAGTATGGAAGTATCCACCGCGATTCTTGTTGACAGGATGATACCGAAAGATTCAGGGGTCGCGTAGTTTTTTATGGAAACCACTTCGGTTTTCATAATTCCGCCCGCAAGGGTTGTAACTTCGTCTCTGGAGAGAATGGCATTTTCAACGATTGTGAGGCTTTCGAGATAGGTCCCTGCCTGTTCCAGAAC
>NZ_JBPLBA010000107.1:0-6148 GCF_054039375.1 Desulfomarina sp.
AACAAAATTAAAATCGGCGGGAATCCGCCAATTTTAATTTTACACTTATTCTGAATTTGCTATAACTTGGGGTACACCGTGCTTTTTTTTATTAACCAGAACTGGTTCCTTTTTTGCAAGGTTATGCAAACAGTAAGCTTCAGTTCTGGAGCAGATTTTTCGGGCTGGCCTCAGCCCAGGGAAGCAATTCATTATTAACTTGAAGGAGGAAACGTATGTTATTGCGTAAAATCACAACACTTGTCGCCACGGCTGCTCTCTCAACCCTGCTTGTTACCGGCTCAGCACTGGCCGGCGGGCCAATTGTTCTCAAATTTTCCCATGTTGTTGCGGAAAATACACCCAAAGGGCAGATGGCCAACAAATTCAAGGACCTGGTTGCGGAACGTCTCGCCGGAAAGGTTACAGTAGAGGTTTTCCCCAATTCCCAGCTCTTTGGTGACAATAAAGTTCTTGAAGCAATGCTGCTCGGGGATGTACAGATGGCCGCACCTTCTCTTTCAAAATTTTCCCGCTACACAAAGAAACTGCAACTCTTTGATCTGCCTTTTCTTTTTAAAGACATGACTGCAGTGGAGAAATTCCAGAAAAGCGATAAAGGGCTTGAATTGCTTGATTCCCTGCAGAAGAAAGGTCTGGTTGGCCTTGGGTATCTGCATAATGGTATGAAACAGCTCTCTTCAAGCAAGCCCCTGCGGGTTCCTGCTGACGCAAAAGGTTTGAAATTCCGTATCATGTCTTCAGACGTACTTGCCGCTCAATTCAAAGCCGTCGGGGCAACCCCTCTGAAGAAGCCGTTTTCAGAGGTTTTCACACTGCTTCAGACAAAGGCTATCGATGGTCAGGAAAATACCTGGTCCAATATCTACTCCAAAAAATTCTTTGAAGTCCAACCCTACATCACTGAGTCCAACCATGGTGTTCTTGATTATATGGTCGTAACTTCCAAAGAGTTCTGGATGGGTCTTGATAAGGATGTGCAGGTGGAATTGAAAAAAGCACTTGACGAGGCCATTGCCTACGGAAACAAAATTGCCGCCCAGAAAGCCCTTGACGATCGCCAGAAAATCATTGACTCCAAACGCTCTGAAATTATAGAACTTTCAGACGCCCAGAGAAATCAATGGGTTGAAGCTATGAAACCTGTATGGGAAGAATTTGAGAAACAGATCGGCAAAGATATGATTGACGCCGCATACCAGGCCAACATGTAGGATTTCTGGATACCTTGACGATTGGCAGGGGACTGATTCAGGCCCCTGCCGGAATTTTCTTTGCTTATTCCCAGGCGGTCATTCCACTCTTTCAGGTTTGACCGCGTTTGAGTTCTGCAAGAGGTAAATTATGTTTATGCGCTTCATCAATCGTGCAGAAGAAGCTGTTATCTGTATACTGCTGGTAACAACAACCCTGCTGGTATTTGTAGATGTAGTCATGCGGTTCGGCTTCAATTCCGGTTTTATGTGGTCCCAGGAACTCACCCTGCATATGTCCGCCTGGATGGTTCTTTTCGGTGCCTCTTATGGATTGAAAGTCGGATCTCACATCGGTATGGATTCCTTCGTAAAGCTTTTCCCCAGAACAGGCAGAAGAATACTTACAGGGATCGCCGCCATCCTGGCTCTCGGGTACTGTGGCCTCATCTTTTATGGCAGCTGGATCTATCTGAAAAAAATGAAACTGATAGGTATTGAACTGGAAGACCTGCCGATTCCCGCCTGGCTTGCACATGGGATGCTGCTGGTTGGTTTTCTTTTCCTTATTGTCCGTTTGATCATAATACTTTTATCCGTAATTACCGGAAAGGCTGATGGCTTCAAGCATGCAGATGAAGCAAAAGACAGTATGGAGCTTGCAGAGGATATCGCTAAAGAGGAGGGGATTTCATGACAACCGCCGCACTTTTTATACTTCTCTTTGGTTGCATGTTGCTCGGCATGCCCATTGCTCTGGCACTTGGTCTTTCAAGTATTACAACCATTCTTCTTTTCTCTCACGATTCTCTGGCATCCATCGCCCTTAAATTGTTTGAGTCATTATCAGAACATTATACCCTGCTTGCCATTCCGTTTTTTATCCTGTCATCTTCCTTTCTGTCAACAGGAGGAGTAGCAAAGCGCATAATCCGTTTCGCCCTGTCACTGGTAGGACATATTCAGGGTGGACTCGCAATGGCTTCCGTAATGGCATGCATGATCTTCGCTGCGGTCTCCGGTTCTTCTCCGGCAACGGTTGCGGCTATTGGGTCAATTGTCATTGTCGGTATGGTCAAAGCCGGTTACCCCGAAAGCCTGGCGGCAGGAATTATAGCCAATGCCGGAACACTTGGCATACTTATTCCTCCGTCCATAGTCATGCTTGTTTATGCTGCAGCAACGGAGGTTTCTGCTGCCCGTATGTTCATGGCAGGTTTTATCCCCGGTTTAATGATGGGTCTCATGCTTATGATTGTGATCTATTTTGTTGCCAGGTATAAAAAAATCCCGGCGCTACCCTGGGGTGGTTTTTCTGAAATATTTGCCTCCGGCTTCAGTGCCTTTGGAGGGCTGATGCTCATCATCATTGTCCTTGGGTCAATATATGGTGGTATTGCAAGTCCGACTGAGGCTGCCGCTGTTTCAGCGGTTTATGCTTTTGCTGTGGCCATATGGGGATATCGGGATATAGGTCCCTTAAGAAATGAACCCTGGCAAAAAGAAGGTGAATCCACAGGCAACATGATCTTCAGAAACCTGAAAATGATGACTCTTGCCATTCCACAGTGTTTTACCGACAAGGAAGTCAACAAAGTGGTCCTGGATGCTTCTAAAGTCAGTATCATGCTTCTGTTTATCATCGCCAATGCGATGCTCTTTGCCCATGTACTCACTACAGAACGCATTCCTCACCATATTGCCCACATGATTGTAACCTGGGGCCTTTCACCCTGGGTATTTCTGATTGTGGTCAACCTGCTTTTGCTTGCGGCCGGCAATTTCATGGAACCATCCGCCATTCTCCTCATAATGGCGCCTATTCTCTTTCCGATTGCGGTAAAGCTGGGTATCGATCCAATTCACCTGGGTATTATCATGGTAGTTAACATGGAAATCGGTATGCTCACCCCTCCAGTTGGCCTGAACCTGTTTGTCATATCCGGCGTAACGGGACATTCCATCGGCTGGGCTATTAAATCTGCCCTGCCATGGCTCTGTGTACTTCTGGTTTTTCTCATGATCATCACCTATGTTCCGCAGGTTTCTCTTTTTCTGCCGGAACTGCTTGATAAAATACAGGGTTACTGAAAAACAATCCCAGTAATTAATTCAAACAAGACGGTCGTTTTCCATTGGTCTGGAAGACGGCCGTTTTTTATTTCCTGCTCTCTTTTTTTCTGCTATATCAGTGTGAAGAATCTCTTATCTTCTCTAAAGTAAAAAAGAACCTGCAATGGAAAATTCATTTCAAATTTATCTGGCATCCCCGAGAGGGTTCTGTGCTGGAGTTGAAAGGGCTATAGAAACTGTAAAACTCTGTCTTCAAAAATACAACAGGCCAGTCTATGTCCTCCATGAAATTGTCCATAACAAACACGTTATTGGCGAACTTGAGAAATCCGGTGCAATTTTTGTGGAGCACCTGAAGGCTATCCCACGGGGTGAAGTCTGTATTTTCAGTGCCCATGGTGTTTCTGTAGAAGTTGAAACAGAAGCAGGAATACTCGGCTTACGGACAATTGATGCCACATGCCCTCTTGTCAGCAGTGTTCATCGAATGGTTGAAAAATACCACTCACTTGGACACAATGTGATAATAATTGGACATCATAATCATCCGGAAGTTGAAGGGACCGCAGGAAGAGTCAAAAGTGGTGTTCATATTGTAGCCAATGCAGGAGAAGCCGGCACAGTAGAAATACCCGGCAAGAAAAAGGTGGCCTATGTCACACAGACCACACTCTGTAAAAATGATGTTTCTGATATCCTGAAAATTCTTATACAACGTTTTCCCGATATCAAGGGTCCCCGATCAAATATCTGTTTTGCCACACAAAACAGACAAAATGCCGTAAAACAACTTGCCCGGAAATCTGAATTACTTCTCGTGGTGGGATCAAAAAACAGCTCCAATTCAAATCGTTTGAAAGAGGTGGCAATCCAATGTGGAACAGATGCCCACCTCATTGATGATAAAAATGATATTCATCTTAAATGGTTTAAGGGAGTTCAAAATGTGGGAATAACTGCGGGTGCATCCGCTCCTGAACGACTGGTGGAAGGAGTGATTGAATTGATGATGGCCAATGGAGGGAAAAAAGTTATTGAACTGGAGGGAACAAAAGAGAATATTCATTTCAAGCCTGCCCTGTTTACCTAGTGTCACGTCAACGATGAAATGACGTAATATTGCGCTGTAATTTTTTTGTGCTATTCTGTCTGTGGCTTTGAGCGCATAGTAGATCTATATAACATAAGCCACAGGCGGGATGGCGCGAAAAAGGACAAGCAAGATACGTCAGAGCAGTGGTGACGGGACACTAGTGTCCCGTTGGATCGCATTTCAGAAACTTGACTCAGTGACGGTTTCGTGATTTTAAAAAAGCCCGAACTTTTCCTGGAAAAGCACGGGCTTTCTAAATCAACATCCCAACAGATTACTATATGATTACCGGGAAACCATCACGGGTTCAGGTCTGTCAATCTGGACATGGCAGTCTGCACATTTTCATAACTGTTGAAAGCAGAAATTCGAATATACTGGTTACCGCATTGACCAAACCCGCCTCCGGGAGTGCAGACCACTCCTGTTTCCCTGAGAAGCATATCGAAAAACTCCCAGGAATCTCTTTTACCGTCTATCCAGATATATGGTGAATTTTCACCTCCTGCAAAATCGTAATTCAATTTTCTGAATGTTTCACAGACAGCATCGGCATTTCTCATATAATAATCGACAAGAGCTCTGGTTTCCTTTTTTCCTTCCTCAGTGAATGTGGCCGCGGCCGCTCGCTGAACAGGGTAGGAGACTCCATTGAACTTTGTGCAGTGCCGCCTGTGCCAGAGGGGATGAATGAGCTGACTATTTCCTTTGGAATCATAGGCCCGGCATTCCTTCGGCACAACAGTATAAGCACATCGAGTTCCAGTGAACCCAGCATTTTTTGAAAAACTTCTGAATTCCACGGCAACTTCTCTTGCACCTTCAATCTCGTAAATAGTTTTCGGCAGGGAACTGTCGCGGATGAATGACTCATACGCTGCGTCAAAAAGGATAAGAGCTTTATTGTCCCGGGCGTAATCAACCCAGGTTTTTAATTCAGTTCTTGAAATTGTAGAACCGGTAGGGTTATTGGGGAAACAGAGATAAATCAGATCCACTTTTTCTTTTGGAAGATCCGGGACAAAATTATTTTCCCGGGTGCTCTCAAGATATACAACACCCTGATATCTGCCATCTGCAAACTCACCTGTCCGGCCGGCCATGACATTGGTATCGAGATACACCGGATAAACCGGATCGGGTATGGCTATAGTAATATCGGATGCAAAAAGTTCCTGAAAATTTCCTGTATCACATTTCGCGCCATCACTGACAAATATTTCATCACTGGAAATATCTGCTCCCCGGTTCTGAAAATCATTGACGGCTATGGCCTCCCGGAGGAATTCATATCCCTGTTCAGGCCCGTAACCTCTGAAAGTCGCATCGTCGGCCATTTCATCCACTGCCCTGTGAAAGGCCGCAATCGAAGAGGGTGTAAGTCCCTTTGTTACATCGCCTATACCAAGTTTTATTACATCAATTTCCGGATTTTCCTTTTGGAATGAAGCTACACGTGCAGCTATGTCTGAAAAGAGGTATGATGCCTGAAGCTTAAAATAATGTTCATTGAGGGTAATCATAAACAATAGAATCCTGTTATAATTGATAAAAAATAATGTAACTACTCACAGGGGTAGCAATTATATGATTTTATTACTTCTGAACTGTAATTGCTCACAGGTGGTGCAGATTTTTGCAGGCTCTTCTTCGCTATAGCCTACCTTCCATGAGAAGGCTAGTTGTCAAGATAATGTTCGACGTGGCGAACCATTTTTTCTACCTCCCCGTAACGTCACGCTTCCATTCGCATTCTTTAAAAGGCTCAGCCAGAAGCCCGATGCATTGT
>NZ_JBPLBA010000108.1:0-9507 GCF_054039375.1 Desulfomarina sp.
CAGACCGGTATAAAACTCGGAGAAACAATGGAGGAAGCAATTGCCCGGATGGAGTCCGGTGAAGACCCGGAGAAAGTTGAGAAAGATCTTGGTCACCTGCTGGAAGCAGAAGATTTTTCGTTTGATCAGGTCAGGGGCAGTATGAAAAAGAGAAGGGGAAAACCGGGATACGACGAAAAACTGTATGAACTGTAACTGTAGCACGGGGGCGACGGGACGTGTCATTACAGTTCAGAAAATCATAGGGCAAAGTCCCTGCGGGGAGTTACAAAAGGAGTTGATATGAACCGATTTGATGGTGGAATTTTTCTCGAAAACATTGAGTGGTTTGATGAAAGTGGGGAGGAGATCGTCCACAGGTTGCCGGAACGGGGATCTGGAGAAATAAAATTCGGTGCCCAGTTGACGGTACGTGAAAGCCAGGCGGCGGTTCTTTTTTACAAAGGAAAGGCATGCGACGGCTTTGGCCCCGGCAGGCATACTCTCAAAACAGGCAATCTCCCCATTCTGACCAAAATTCTTTCCATTCCATGGCGCGGCGACAGCCCTCTGCGGGCTGAAGTGTATATGGTTAATCTTAAGCATTTTCCCGGACTGAAATGGGGGACCGCAAGTCCTGTTGCTTTCCGGGATAAAGAGCTGGGGCTGGTTCGACTGCGTGCCCATGGAATTTTCAATATTCAGGTGGTTCAGCCGGTTCTTTTCATCAATTCACTTGTGGGGACAAAGGGGAAGTTCAATACCAGAGAGATATCAGGATATCTGAAGCAGGTGATTGTTGCCCGGCTCAATGATTATCTGGGAGAAAAACTTGATTCACTTTTTGATCTGCCGGGGCAGTTTGACGAGTTGTCTGATGAATTAAAAGAGAGGCTTGTTGAGGATTTTTCAAACTTTGGTCTCCGGTTGAGTCAGCTTTATATTACTTCAATAACTCCTCCTGAAGAGGTGCAGCAGGCTATCGATGACAAGAGTCGCCTGAAACTGATTGAGGATATGGAGCGGTTTATGAAGATGAAGGCGGGAATGGCCATGGAGAAAGCTGCAGAGAATCAGGCTGAAGCCGGTGGTGGCCTTGGCCTGGGTATGGGTATGATGCTGCCTGCCATGTTTGCCCAGCCAGATTCCGGGAGATCAGGCCAGACCGGATTGCAGGACCGACCTGAAGAAAACAGGACTGTGACATGCCCTGACTGCAATCACAATATTCCCGAAGATGCGCGTTTCTGTCCTTTATGCGGGCATCAGCAGGTTCTTTATGGTCGCTGCAGTAACTGCGGGAAAAATCTTACACCTAATGCCAGGTTTTGCTCCAGGTGCGGGCAAAAGACAGAACAGAAGGAGGTTGTACAGATCTGTGGAAACTGCAGCGCGGAGAATCTGGGCGGATCCCGTTTCTGTAATCAGTGCGGGATTGAATTAAAGGGATAGGAACCAGGTGGAACTTAGAATTGTTCAGACATGTCCGGGGTGTGGTGCTGCCATCGAACTGCATGAAGATGACCGGCTTGTGACCTGTCCTTTCTGTGAACTGAAAAACTACAGACTTGAAACCGGGCCGGAAAGATATGTTCTGCCATGGACTCTGCCTTCCAATGTACACGAAAACCAGCTGCAGTTTGTTCCGTACATCAGGTTCAAAGGTGCGGTTTTCTATACAACGGGAATGGATCTTCGCCACAAGCTGGTGGATGCCACCAGACTGGCGTTAAACGGGAGTCATTTGCCTGCATCGTTACGTTTGCGTCCCCAGGCGATGCATGTTAAACCGGTTGTGGCCGGAATGGTCGGCAAATTTCTTGAACAGGAGATCAAAACCGGAGAGATTCTTGAACATGTGACAAAATTATCGACTCTTTTTTTCCGTAAAAATAAACAGATAATGCAGTACAGGGAATTTATCGGTGAATCTCTCAGCAGGATTTATCTGCCGGTATATTCAGCCGGAGAAAAACTGATTGATGCGGTTGACGGCCGAGATCTTGGCGATGCAGGAAATTTTATAAAATGGACCGGGAATGGTTCACCGGCCAAGAGATCATGGGAGCCTCGGTTTATATCGACACTCTGCCCCCGGTGTGGCGGCCTTCTGAGCGGTGAGCGTGACAGCCTGGTTCTTGGTTGTGAAAATTGCGAGACACTCTGGCAGGAACACAAGGGGAGGTTTCAACTGTTGAAGTGGAAAGTTATTTCTGCTGCCGACGCCGATGCTGTCTATCTGCCTTTCTGGAAAATAACTTTTCAGACCAGGAAAGGGGAACTGAGAAGTTTTGCTGATTTTCTTCGTATGACGAATCAGCCGGTACTGGTGGAGAAGGCTGACAATGAAAGACATCCGGCTTTCTGGATTCCGGCCTTTAAAATAAACCCGAAAGCTTTTCTGCAGATCAGTACAAAAGCCACTGTAGCCCAGAAGCATATTCCGCCCGGAAGAATAGATTTTCCGGAAAATGCCTACCCGGTAACGTTTCCCTGGAGAGAGGCATTCCAGGCGTTGAAGAGTGTACTTGCAGCGGCAGCGGTTTCAAGGAAAAATATCTTTCCCCTGCTGCCGCGTTTACGTATATGTTCTGCAGGATATGCCTTGAGATATCTTCCTTTTACCGTTCGATCCCATGACCTTGTTCAACAGCACATTCCAGTGACAGTAGTCAGTGCCGCCCTGAAGTATGGTCGCAGTCTGTGAGCAATAACATTACGATTAATCCTGTGAGTGGTTACCATGAAAAGAGATCATACGTATTTTATGGAAGCAGCGCTTGAAATGGCGCGCCGGGCTCTTGTCGAGGGTGAATTTCCTGTGGGCTGTATTATTGCATATGATGGAAAAATAGTGGCGGATGGCAGAAGGTGGAATTGTAATCGGGAAAATGGCAGTGAGCTTGATCACGCTGAGATTATCGCTCTAAGGAATCTATCCGGAAAACAAAATAGGGTTGATATGACAAAAGTTACAGTCTACTCAACCATGGAACCGTGTCTTATGTGTTTTACTGCTCTGCTGGTGAACGGGATTACACGGTTTGTATATGGCTATGAAGATGTTATGGGCGGGGGAACCAACCTTCCCCTGAAAATGCTTTCACCTCTCTACAGATCGCTCGATGTTTCTATAATCGGAGGGATTTTACGGAAGGAGAGTCTTGAGTTGTTTCAGACCTTTTTTTCATCTCCGGATTGTGATTATCTAAAAGATACATTGCTTGCTGAATACACACTGCAACAGTCAGGGAAGATGGCGGGCTGAAAGCCAGGCAGCAAAAAACAATCACCGTGAGCAGGTACGAATGAAGAAAAATTTAAGGACAGTGGGTTTTAGGCGTGGGGAAAGAAATGTTTTTTTTCATATTCTCACAGCCTGTAATCTCTCATGTCGCCATTGCTATATAAATCCGGAGCAACATGGTGCAAATATGCTTGGAAAGGGAACAGTTGAGAAATGGTTGAAGCTCTTTGCCTGCAGGGACAAGGAGTCTAATGTGATTTTTCTCGGTGGTGAACCGACCATGCACCCGAACCTTGCCCATCTGGTAGGATTTGCAAAAGACCTTGGGTATTTTGTTACAGTTGATTCAAATGGCTATCTTTTTCATGATTTTCTTGAGCGAACAACGCCTGATGTTCTTGATTATCTCAGTTTCAGCCTGGATGGACCTGACAGGGAAATTAATGACCGGATCAGGGGGGACGGTGTTTTTGATGTGTGTACAGCCAATATAAAAAAGGCGGTGGAGCGTGGTTTTGCTGTCAGTCTTATCTATACGGTCAGCAGCAGGAATATTGATCATCTTCATAGAATGATCCCATTGCTGGATCAGTTGAAGGTTAGGAAGTTTTTTATCCAGGTGATTGGTCTGCGCGGAAAATCGCAGGTGAAAAAATCTGCACAATCACTGCAGGTCAGTCGTGATCAGTGGTTGAAGAGTGTACCCGATGTGGCAGAAAAAATAGCGGCACAGGGGATTCATGTCACTTATCCGAAAGTTTTTTTAGAAAAAGGAGAACAATTTGAATGTGCCGGTAATGTAGCCGAGAATTTTTTTATATTTCCTAATGGCAGAGTTTATCAATGCCCACTCTGCGAGGATTACCCTGTTCATTCCTATAGAATTGAAAATGATCTGTTAAAAAAGAATAAGGGTTTGACGGAGGACCGGTTCTTTCGCCTGGATATTGCAGAAGGATGTGTGATGAACAAACTGCTTCAGCCGGATACCATTGAATATGATGATACGGGAAACCCCCTTTTTAGAATTTCGTGCTGTCTGTTGAAGCAGGAGATATCGGGATAACAACTATATGATTCAATTACCTCTGAACTGCAATTTCACGGGTGCCCACAGATTTTTACAGGCTCTTCAGTTCCCTATAGCCTACCTATAAGGACAGAAGAGACCGTGAAAAGTTGGGGTGAGCAGTTACCCTTTCGGTTACTTTTTCCGGAACAGGTGAGATAAAAAAATTCCGGCTTCATAAAGGAGGAAAAGTGGCAGTGCAAGGAGGGCTGTTGCCATGAAATCCCCTGCCGTCAGGAGAAAGGAAAGAAAGATGATAGCCGCATAAAACCAGATGCGTTTTTTTCTGAAATAACCAGCTTTAACCAGAGCGGTTTTTCCTGCCATAACCATGAGAAACGGGATCTGAAATGCCAGGCCGAAAGTGAGTATCGTTCGTGCTACAAATGTCAGGTATTTACCGAGTTTCGGCAGTGGCAGTAAATTTTCGGTGCTGTAACTCATGAAATAAGAGAGCATTTTAGGGAGCACAATAAAAAAGGCAAAACACCCACCAACCAGAAAGAGAAGTCCCGCCCAGAATACAACAATGACGGCAAATTTCTTTTCGTTGCGCTTCAATCCGGGAGAGACAAAAATCCAGATCTGGTAAAGGACATATGGCAGGCTGGCGATAATCCCTATCAGCAGGGCCAGTTTTATATAGGCGAGAAAAGCTTCAGGCAGGTTCGTATAGACGAGCTTGAAAGCTCGTGGACTGGCATTAAAAAGCGGGGATATGAAAAGTGTGGCGATCTGTTCTGCAAAAATATAGGCGACTACGGTACAGCAGGTAATGGCGATGAAGATTTTTATCAGCCGGGAACGAAGCTCCTGATGATGGGGGCGAAATACTTCGAGACTGCGCTCCAGGATCGGGATAGTGTTGTGGAGGTTGTATTTACTCATTCTTTGTTACATTTTCTTCTGTCACCTGGATGTCAATAACCGGATCTCCGGTGCCATTTTCTGTTTTTTCGATGTCACTGTTTTCAGTGTCGACTGATGGGGTCGGATCTGTTTTTCCCATCAGTTCTTTATAGGCTGTGGCAGCTTCTTCTGCCGGTGGATTAACTCCGGGAAAATGATCGTTGTCGTTCTGGTCATAACTGGTGGGATCCAGGAGATTATTTTTCAATGACCGGGCGGCTTCCTCCAGATCTGGCCGGATGTCCTCCAGGGGGTTGCCTTCTTCAGTGAAAGATTCTTTTAATCCTTCCGCAGTTTTTTTCAATTCCATGATGCCCTTCGCAACGGATCTGGCAAGGTCCGGCAATTTGTCCGGCCCGACAACTATCAGGGCCAGAGCTAATATCAAGATCATTTCGGGCAGACCAATACCAAACATGAATTTACTCCGCTTTTGTAATTACCCGTTTTTTACAGGTTTCTTCCCACAAGGTTCTCGTTCCTTGTTTTCGGTCAGAACAGAGGTAATAATATCACAGAGTTGTTCACTCTGTGAGTTGTTACGATGAAATATGGTAATTACTCACAGGTACCCCAGCTTTTCACGGTCTCTTTTGTCCGCATAGTAGGCTATAGCGAACAAAAGAGCCTGTAAAAATCTGTGGCACCTGTGAGCAATTACAGTTCAGAGGTAATTAAATCACATAATTACTCCCCCTGTGAGTAGTTACGAAATATGTGTTAATGGCGAAACAACTGTAAGGTATTTCAACATGTGTGTCAATGTCACCGGTAAAAATGAAAAATGACCGTAGCAGACTTAATGGTTATGATTCCATCTATATTCTCAGGTAGTTAAGAATATAATATAACTGGTTTGGCTGGAAATATCATTCATTGACTTTATTGATACAGTTTACTATATTTTTGAGTTTGTCCTGTGACAATATGCAATAAAAGTCAGCCTTCAGCAGGTCTGTAATTCAGGCGGGATGCTGATGGTATGAGCCTGCTCGCAGGAGCAGCAACTCTATGATTTAATAACTTCTGTCAGGAGAGATCAGATGTCCAGTGTGGTTGTAGTGGGAACCCAATGGGGAGATGAAGGGAAAGGAAAAATAGTTGATTTACTAACGCGTTATGCTGATTTCGTTGTCCGTTTTCAGGGAGGCAACAATGCGGGGCACACACTGGTAGTGGAGGGGAAAAAATTTGTCTTTCATATCATTCCCTCAGGAATTCTGTATGAAGAAAAAAAATGCATGATCGGCAATGGTGTGATTATTGATCCTGGAGTCCTGCTTGAGGAAATCGATGGTCTGCAGGAACAGGGATTGCCGGTTGCGCCCGAGAGGTTAATGATCAGTAAGAGAGCCCATCTTATAATGCCCTATCATTCCCGCCTGGATCAGGCTAAAGAGGCGGCTCTGGCAAAAAATGACAAAATAGGTACAACCGGTCGCGGGATCGGTCCATGCTATATTGATAAAGTAGGCCGTACAGGCATCAAAGCAGGTGATTTGCTGGATGATTCACTTTTTCGAGAAAAACTGAAGAGTGCAGTGGACGAAAAAAATTTTCTGCTCACACGTAAATATAACGCTCCCGCCGTAGTTTTTGAAGAAATATACGCACAATTTCAGGAATATAGAGAAAAACTTGCACCTTTTCTGGGGAATGTTTCAGTTGAACTGGACAAGGCCAGAAAGAATGACAAGAATATTCTTTTCGAAGGGGCCCAGGGAACACAGCTTGATATAGATCACGGGACGTATCCTTTTGTGACATCATCGAATACCATTGCCGGAAATGCCTGTAACGGATCAGGGTTTGGACCGGCCCATATCGATGCTGTGGTGGGAATTCTTAAAGCATATACCACCCGGGTTGGAGCAGGACCGTTTCCAACGGAACTGTTTGATGTAACGGGAGAAAAGTTACAGGAAAAAGGTCATGAGTTTGGGGCGACAACCGGTCGCCGGCGCAGATGTGGCTGGCTTGATGGGGTTGTGGCAGGTGATGCGGCCCGACTGAACGGACTTACCGGCCTGGCGATAACAAAACTGGATGTGCTGAGCGGTCTTGAGTCGTTGAAGGTCGCGACTTCTTATGAACTTGATGGCAGGAAAATTGACACCATGCCTTCAAATATCAACGAAGCTGCAGTCGTAAAACCAGTATACGAAAGCCTTCAGGGCTGGAAGGACGATATAGACCATGTCAGGGAATTTGACGAGTTACCTGTTCAGGCAAAGGATTATATCAAATATATTGAAGATATGACCGGAGTTCAGGCAGATATGATCTCTGTCGGCCCCGACAGGGCTGAGACTTTACTTATACGAAATCCTTTTGAAGTGAAGAGGAACTGAGAAATAAAATATTCACGGGGTTTTCCCTCGTATGAATAATAATTACGTAACTATCGTATATAAATAATTATATGCGATTTTGCTGGTGGAAAAAATATTGAGAGGTTGTTTGGATGGCTAGGATTACATGTGAAGATTGTCTGGCACAGATTGGAGATGACAACAGATTTAACCTGATTCACCTTACGGTGAAACGTGTTAAACAGCATCGTCAGGGAGAACCGTTTCTTGTGGAAGGAAAAAACAAGGAAATTGTAATGACTCTTCGTGAAATTGCTGCCGGAAAAGTGACTTTTGATAATATTGATCTTCTGCCGGACATGATGGATGGGGATGAGTCCCAGGCAGTGGAAGATGATGCAAGGGAGGCTGATGCTGCTCATGCATGATTTATGCAGGATAGGGTGGCCCAGGTGTATCTAATCACAGGGTTAGTAATTCTGTGTTTTTATTGTCTTTGAGATGTGATTATTTCCAGGTGACTCAGACTGTTCCAGGGTCTTTTCTCTGCAACAGACTGTTTTGGCGGGTGGTGGGGACCGCGAAGAATCGGAGGTGCCTGAGTATAATTATATCTGATTGGTTTAATGGAAAGAGTTTTACAGCACGGAGCAGAACTGTTTTATCATGAGTATTGATTATTACGAAACATTGTCAATAAGCAGAAGTGCAGACGGCAGGGAGATCAAAAAGGCGTATCGTAAACTCGCCATGAAATATCATCCTGACCGTAATCCCGGTGACAAGGAAGCTGAGGAAAAATTCAAACTCTGCACGGAAGCCTACGAAGTTCTCAGTGATGAGAAAAAGAGACAGATTTACGATACTTATGGTCATGATGGCTTAAAAAACAGCGGTTACAGCGGGCCCACCAGTGCAGATGATATTTTCTCAAGTTTCGGGGATATCTTCAGTGACCTTTTCGGCTTTGGGGGTGGCAGTCGTTCCCGCAGCCGCAGAGATGGTCCTGTTGCAGGGAACGATCTCCGTTATGATGTGGAAATCAGCTTTATGGAAGCAGTCCACGGTGTTGCTAAAGAGGTGGAGCTGACCCGAAGGGATACATGCTGGACATGTGAAGGAAGCGGCAGCAGACCCGGCCATAAAAATAAGGTCTGTCCCAGTTGTAACGGCAGAGGGCAGGTAGTGCGGTCACAGGGTTTTTTTCAGGTGAGTTCCACCTGCCCCCATTGCCATGGTGAGGGGGAAATTATTACAGATCCCTGCACTGATTGTAACGGAAGCGGGTTGGTTGAAAAAACCAAAAAAGTTGTTCTAAAAATTCCTGCCGGGGTTGATACCGGTGCGAGAATGCGTCTTCGGGGTGAAGGAGAAGGCGGCAGAAGAGGTGGCGGGGCCGGAGACTTGTATGTGGTAGTTCATGTTGAGGAACACGAATTCTTCAAACGGGATGGCAATACAATCTACTGCCGTTTGCCTGTTTCCATGGTTACCGCAGCTTTAGGCGGGGCTGTTGATGTCCCGACAATTTATGGTAAGAAGAATCTTGATATTCCTGCCGGAAGCCAGTCAGGTGAAATTTTTACTCTGAGGAAGGAAGGGGTGCAGCATTTACGGGGAGGAGGAAGGGGTGATATGATTGTTGAACTGCAGGTGCTCACTCCGACAAATCTCTGTGAAGAACAGAAAAAAATGCTGCGGGAATTTGATGGCCTTTGTCGGGAACATGGACAGCATAAAGAGCAGGATGGCTTTTTCAAGAGACTGTTCAATGAAGTGCTCGGTAAAAATTAAGCTGGCGGGGAGTTAGGTACACATGATTGATCAGAACAAAGACTCATTTACCCATTTTGACGAGAGCGGAAATGCCCGTATGGTTGATGTCGGCTCAAAACAGGAAACTGAGAGAGTTGCCTATGCGGCAGGCAATATTCGTATGTCAAAAAAGGCTTATGAGCTTGTCAGAAGTGGTTCCGTAAAAAAGGGGGATG
>NZ_JBPLBA010000109.1:0-4170 GCF_054039375.1 Desulfomarina sp.
AAAAGCTCCTTGGTTATGCACCGAAAGTCGGTTTACTGGAAGGGTTGCGCAATACTGCCGAATGGTATAAATCCGAGGGGTTGCTCTGAATATGGATGAAATTCAGTCTGTCATTTTGTAATTACTCTCAGGCACCCCAGCTTTTCACGGTCTCTTTTGTCCGCATAGGTGGGTGAAACTCGGTCTGCCATTGTCTGAAGTGCAGGATTTTCAGGACTTCAGACATTAATCACCTTGTCGGCCAGCTGCATGGCCGTGACGATATCGAGCATATTGGTAGTGACTCCCGCCTGTTTTTTTTCCAGCAGGTCGAAGTGGGTCAGGCAGGTACCGCAGACCAGGATGGTGGTGCCGTTTTTTTCCAGCTTTTTCAGGTCGTCCAGTACTTCCGAACCGGTAATTGTCAACTTGACACCGCTGTTGACAAAGACAAGCTGCCACAGCTCTTCGCCCATTTCCTCCAGGGTGCGTAGAAAGCTTGTCATCAGCTTTCTCCCCAGTTCATCATCACCGGAACCAAGGGAATCTGTGGCGCACATTACCATAATTTTCTGTGTGTTGTTCTCTTTTGAAAGAGGAGATGCTGATGATTCAGTGTGTTGCGGCGGGGCTGAATCCCGTGAGCCGGAAATAAAATAATCATCACCCTGCTGTTCAAGAAGGGTCTCAAACCCCTGGGATTCCAGAAACCGCTGAACATTCTGCTGGGCGGCAGGGTTGTCGACGGTGACACTGATTTTGTCTGGATTTTCTGTTTCAAGGATAGTTTTTGTTTCAAGAACCGGGGCTGGACAGGCCAGGCCGCGGGCGTCGATCGTTTTCATTCTTGTTTTCCTGTTCTACATGATTTTTATTCTTTCTTCCGGGCCGGAGACAATTTCACCAATCAGTGCGGCTTCCTCAATGCCTTTTTCCTGCAGAGTACTCAGCAGTCTGTCTGCCTGGTTTTTCTTGACGCTGATCAGTAATCCTCCAGAGGTCTGTGGATCAAAAAGGATATCCTGAAGGGTTCTCGGTACCCGTGGATTGAAGGTGATCATATTTTCCCTGAATGTTCTGTTATTATAGGCACCTGCCGGAACAAAGCCCATATTGGCAAAATCAAGGGCTTCAGGAATAAGCGGCACACCATCGGAGTTAATCATAACGCTGTTGCCGGAACCGCAGACCATCTCGGCAAGGTGGCCCAGCAGGCCGAAACCGGTGATATCCGTGCAGGCACTTATGTCAAAGTTTTCCATGATCTTACAACTGCTTCGATTCAGGGCCGCCATGATTCTGATAACCCTGTCGCAGAGCTCCGCAGGTGCCATGGCAGCCTTGATGGCAGTGTTGATAATCCCTGTTCCCAGGGGCTTGGTGAGTATCAGCCTGTCCCCGGCCCGCAGGTTTTTTTTGGCAAGAATCTTTTGGGGATGGATGATACCGGTAACGGAAAGGCCGTATTTGATTTCTTTGTCTTCCACGCTGTGTCCGCCCATCAGGACTACTTCCGCCTCTTTCAGCTTATCGACGCCACCTTCGATGATCGCCCGCAGGATAGAGAGGTCCATTTCCTTTCCCGGGAAAGCCACCAGGTTCATAGCGGTTTTCGGTACACCTCCCATGGCATAGACATCACTCAGCGCGTTGGCCGCGGCAATCTGGCCGAAGGCGAAAGGATCATCCACAATTGGTGTAAAAAAATCAACAGTCTGGATGAGGGCAAGCTCATCATTGATTTTATATACACCCGCATCGTCAGCCCGTTCCAGACCGATCAGGACGTTTTCATCACTGGGAAAATCAATACCGCATAATGCCTTGTCCAGGTCCCCTGGAGCCAGTTTGGAGGCTCAGCCGGACCCGGTTACGCTTTCGGTCAGCCGCACCGGTTGAGCTGGAAATTTTCGGTTGGAGGCCGTATTGTCACAGTCGGAATTTTTATTACTCTGTTGAGGCCGGGCCATAGAGTCCCGGCACGCCGGTTTATTTTGTGATTTCATATCTGTTCTTTCGCGAGCAGTGCCGCACCCAGGGCACCAACCAGTTGCGGGTCATCGGGAACGAGGAGCTTCTGTTCAAGTTTTCCTTCGAGCAGAGTAATCATACATGGGTTTTTTGCAACCCCGCCGGTGAAAACGATGTCCCCGTCCGTCCAGACACGGTTTATCATGGATGCCGCACGCCGCATAACGCTTGCATGAAGTCCAAGGGCGATTTCATGCCGGTTTTCACCTCTGGCAATAAGGGATGTTACCTCGGATTCTGCAAAAACGGTGCACATGCTGGAAATTGAAAGTTCTTTTTCGGCGGTAAGGGCCTCTCTGCCGAATTCATCAATGGTAAACCCGAGAGCAGTGGCCATGATTTCCAGGAATTTTCCCGTTCCGGCCGCGCACCGGTCATTCATCTCGAATTTTTTGACCTTTCCATTGGCAAAAAGTGAAATTGCCTTACTGTCCTGACCGCCGATATCCAGAATGGTTCCCGCCCCCGGAAAAAGTGCTTTTGCTCCCACCGCATGGGCTTTAATTTCTGTGACGGTGGGGGCGTCAAAAGAGATTTCAAAAAGATTGCGACCATATCCGGTGGCCATGATCCTGTCAAAAACACACTGCTCTGTCAGTTTTCCCGCCTCGGTGATGGGATCAAACCCGGTGTCGGCTTGAAGGGCAGAGACAATCTGTTCATCTTCGTCGACAACCACAAGCTCAATGGATCGCGAGCCGATATCAATTCCTGCATAATTCATATGGAGAGATTCCTTTTTTTCGTAATTGCTCACAGGCACCCCAGCTTTTCACGGTCTCTTTTGTCCGCATAGGCGGGTGCGTCAACTCTATGATTTTGTTTCTCCGGGCAATTACTTTATCGGAGCTGTTCGATAAAGGCCTCAACTCTGGTGGTGAGCTGCCCTGCATCCTCCATGCTGTAATCGGTTTCAATTCGCAGGCAGGGGATGTTCTCTTTTTCCAGGGCCCTTTCAACTGGGATTGCTTCAATCAGGTAGGGTTGGCAGAATTGCAGGCCATAGTGTATGACGCCATCTGCCCTGTAGGTCTTTACCATCTCACGGATATGGTCAATTCGTTCACCATTGGGGGTGAAGATGGCACAGTCAATCTTGAAGTAACGATTGACAATGGCCTCCATCATTTCATCCACAGAATTCCTTGAATCGTCTGTGAGGTTTCGACATCCCCGCTCACCCACGCATGATTCCTCGCCGACGATCACAGCCCCGCTCTGTTCCACAATTGCAGGAAGTTTCCAGTTGGGAACAGCCTGGGGACAGCCGGAAAGCAGGATGCGCACGTTTTTTGCCGGAAAGGCACCTTCTTTTTTCTGAACACGTTTTTCCAGCTCGTTACAGATAGCATTGACTGATTCGGTGAATCGGGCCGGGTTGTCATAAAAAAAGATCTGATTGACAAGGAGGGCATCGAGGCCGGAAATGGGAGCCGGGTCATAGCTGCGCAGTAGAGAGAGCCGGTGGATAGCCGCCCGTTTGGCGTTAACCGTCCGGATCGCTTCTCTCAACGATTCGGCGGTGATCATAACTCCGGTTAATTCCTCCACCGCGGTTTTAAAGCGTAAATATTCTCTTTTCAGCAGTTCTCTCCCCTGCTGGGACTTAACCTGGGGCAGGTCCATGATATAGAGATTGTCCACCAGATCCCCAAAGGTTTCATAGCTTTTTTTCTTGCCGTCACATGTGTTTTCCCCAACGATCATATCGGCGCTTTCCAGGTAGGGACAGACCTTGCCGAGTTTGAAGCCGAATGAAGATTTGATCAGGGCACAACTGTTGCGGGGCAGCAGTTTCTCCACCTGTTCTATGGCAAAATCAGCGCCTGAACAGAGACCGATCAGGGTTGCATTGGCAGCCAGTACAATTTCTTCTGGTACAAAAACACAGTAGGAACCAATGATTTTCCGTCCCGCCTCTTTTTCATCCAGCAGTTCCCGTATCCTAAGTCCATGGACTTCTTCCATGACAAAGTCGAAATAGGACATTGTTTCCGGCCGGTTTTTCTGTGAGAGGTAGATATCTTTGTAAGCCTGTGCCAGAACATTGAGAAGAGCATCATGACCCTTGAGGTCCAGTCCCAGTTCCATCCACATTGATTCGTAATTTTCACCCATTGCAGCATTCCTTGCAGTAGTTTATCTGAAGTTTCGCGACTG
>NZ_JBPLBA010000110.1:0-7469 GCF_054039375.1 Desulfomarina sp.
CAACTCCCAACTTGATGGTATCACCGGCCATACCACTCACCGGCAGTGAAAGGGCCATTAAGACACAAGCTGCAGTAGAAACAAATTTACCAGTTAGAGCTGACTTCATTTTCTCCTCCCTCTAAAATGAAATGATTTAACCTAAATCCTGCAGGGCAAAGAAAATGGGAAAATATCTGTTCACGCAAAAAGCGAATAACCGGCTTTAACAAACATGCAATAACCTATTGGAATATCTCACCGATTAATCTTCCCATTTTCTGAAGTGCAGGATTTAAATTTAAACAAACATACAGTACTCACCCTGTCATCCTCTTAGCATTCAGGCACTTTGAAAAATTGTTTTTCGCCTGATCTCAGCGTTACAGTGGAAATAAAAAATGCTCACACATGACTGATATGATGCGATTTTTAATGTCCCTGTTTCTTGACAACGAACAAAAATCCTTATTTTTCAAAATACCCTTCAGCGGTAAAGAAAAGAGCAAGCAAATCCTGCGGCATGATATTAGTCTTTTACGTCCGATTTTGCAAAATCAAAAATCAAAAATAGTATTTTATAGTTGTCCTGTTCCTATATGCATTTAATACCAGCCGGTTACGAACAGTCATAACAGATACGCCAATGATTTTCGCCAACATTTTTCTACCAACGATCAGGATCTTTCTGATTTTTTTTCTTTCCTGAGCCCAGGGAAACGGTTTTGTTATATCAACATTAATTAGATCATGTCAAACAATTATTGATAAATCGAACAACAGATTGCTGCTGTCATTATTATTTCTGCAGCACTGTAAATAAATAAGTTTATTTTCACAAAATCCCGACTGCGATGACAACGATTTACGACATCCCTCGCCCGAAGCGAAGACTCTGGACTGCCGATTGCAGGATTCAGGTAATCTTTTTTGTTTTCCGAAGTGCGGAATTCAAGTTTGAATGGTATTTTCATGACAGGGGATAATCACAATTAGAATTACTATCCCAGTGAGCAAGTGAGCAACTACCATTTTAGTTTTTGGAGCCTGCCGGTTCGTTAAGGTGCTATTTTGAACAACAAGTTAAATATTCTCTTTTCCCTGGGTCGTCCCTTCAGTCCGTTGTACAGCAGCCTGATGACCCTGAGAGCTTTTCTGTACAGTAAAAATATTTTCAAAAAACATTCCCTTCCCGTTCCGGTGATATCCATCGGCAACCTCACCATGGGAGGATCAGGAAAAACACCGGTAATTCAATGGCTTGCCTCCTATTTACAGGAAGAAGGTCTCAAACCGGCAATTATCAGTCGAGGATACAGGGGGAAAGCCGGAAATAAAGTCAATATTGTCTCGGATGGGGAAAAAGTTCACCTGAATCAATATGAGGCGGGAGATGAGCCTTATATGCTGGCCTGTTCACTGAACGGAATTCCAGTTATTACCGGTAAGACAAGAATTCACCCCTGCCTCTACGCAGTTAATGAATTAAATGCTGACATCATCCTGCTTGACGACGGATTTCAACACATGGCAGTAAAACGTCACCTTGATCTGGTGCTGTTCAATGCTACTACTCTGGCGGGAAACAGCCGTGTTTTTCCCGGCGGCGAACTCAGGGAACCTGTCCAGGCCCTGAAAAGATGCAGTGGCTTTATGATTACAGGTATAACTGACGACACCAAAAAACGAGCAGACAAATTCTCCCGACTCCTTTCATCGAGGTTTCCTGATAAACCTGTTTTTCATACCTATCTTACAGGGATTGAAATCGTATCCGCAGATAATAACAGGGTGGTTTCCGATCCAACATCCCTGGACAATGTTTTTGCTTTCTGTGCCATCGCAAATCCGACTCGATTTCTGGAGACAACGGAACAAACAGGAATTTCCCTGACCGGCTTCAAAACATTTCGGGACCACAGCCGATATAACCGACAGCTTTTAAATCGCCTCTGCCAAACTGCCGTGAATACAGGGGCAACCAGCCTCCTTACAACAGAAAAGGATTTTGTAAAAATTATGGATCAGCAACTTTCACTTCCCCTTTATGTCCTCAAGATCCGACTTGAACCGGAAGAAAGTTTTAAAGAATTTATTTTTAACCTGAATCCTGCAATTGGCAAGTTTTCCAGAGATGCGAGGTTCAATGGCGCTGACGTATAGGCGTAATTACGTAATAAAATGATCATTTTCAGCAATGTTCATTATAATTTCTTCCGAGGCTTAATTGTTGTCATTTTCCCGCATAAGTGTTTTTTCCCACACAGTTCTTTTTCCCTTCTTCAATAGATACTCCTCTATTATTCCCGTAATTTAAGACACATAGAGACATACCATCCTCCTGATTAAAGTGGCATGAAAAATGCATAAAGAATCAAAATCATTTCCAATTTTTCTTTAAGGTATTTATATGACACTCCATATTGATCCGTATCAGTACACACTGCAAAAATCCGTCAGCTGCTGTGGAGTAGGTTTACATTCGGGAAGAACTGTCAATCTCTCCATCAAGCCGGCTCCCGAGGACAGTGGTATTCGATTTTTCCGGACGGATATTCAACCGGTTGAACCTATTCAGGCACATATGGATATGGTCGTGGACACCAGGCTTGCAACAACCATAGGTAATGGTCGTATACAGATATCTACAACTGAACACCTTCTTGCCGCCCTGAAGGCTTTTGGAATTGATAACGCAGAAATAGAACTCGATTCCCGCGAGGTGCCAATAATGGACGGGAGTGCCGAACCGTTTTTTCAACTGATAAAATCGTCGGGAAAGAAAAAACAGCAGAGTTTTAAAAAAGTACTCAAAGTAACTCAACCTATTCACTATAACGATGGAGAGAAATCGATTTCCATCTCTCCCTACAACGGTTTTAAAGTGACAGGTGAAATCTGCTTTGACGACACGGTTATCCAGAACCAGAAGTTCTCCCTTGACCTGTCTGCTGAAAATTTTGGTCAGGAAATATCGAAAGCCAGAACATTCGGGTATGTGGAACAGGTTGAAGAGTTATGGGCTAATGGGCTTGCTCTCGGCAGTACTCTTGAAAATGTCATTGCTATTCACTGGAACCGCAAATCCGTTCTCAATGAAGATGGCCTTAGGTTCGATGACGAGTTTATTCGCCACAAGGTACTGGACCTTGTCGGCGACCTGAGCCTCCTCGGTTGTCCGATTCTCGGGCATGTGAACGCTTACAAGACAGGCCACACCGAACACTTTCATTTTATGAAAACCATCGCAGATTCCCCCCATTGCTGGGAACTTGTCGAAATTCAGAAAAATGGTTCTTTGCCGGTTCAGATGAATGGATCTGGAAACTCACAGAACAAAACCGGTACGATCCTGCCTTTTCTCAACAACAGGGATACCCAGCCTGCAGTGGCGTAATACATTGCGTAATTGCTCACAGATACTCCAGTTTTTCACGGTTTCTTTTTGATGACCCTCGTCTCTCTGGAGGGAAAGCGCAGATTACGGGCCTGCTGATTGCTGGATTTAAGTGGTAATTGTTTCAGAAATTATAAAATTTAAGAGTAGCTGTTCCCAAGGACAGTTACTTAAAGTGATATATTTTCCATTTCGTTCAGAATCCCTCCTGCTGAAAATTTACCTTTTACATTCAATATAATTTCCAATTGTTACAATATTATCGACGCAACACTCCTTTCTTTTCCTATCAAAGTGTTGACGACTATTATAAATGTATTATATTTGCGGAATATACAGTCTAATCTGCAGGAGAAGTAAAAATGACTCTTTTAGAAGGCCTTTTATGGCTCACTCTCAATGTATACCACGAAGCGCGTTCAGAACCAACAGTCGGTCAGGTTGCGGTTGCTCTGGTTACCCTGAATCGTGCAAATGAGAGGCATGTTCCAATCAAGGACATTGTAAAGGAACCCTATCAGTTCAGCTGGACCTTCCAGAAAAATTCTTATATTCCGGACGACCCCAAAGCCTTCCTGCAGTGCATGAAATCCGTCTATATTGCCCTGCAGACCAATGACTTCACTCAGGGAGCAACCCACTACCACGCTGATGGTATCAAACCTTACTGGGCCTCAAAATACACTTACCTGAATCAGTTCGGCTCCCATAAATTTTATAAATAAACCCGCCTGTAAGTTGTTACTCAATGTCGCTAACTTAAGGACAGGATGGGACTCAATCCTCAACTTAAGGTTTGTACCGCTGCAGTCGGGATTTTCATAGTTTTTTTGCACCCACTGGGCATAAATGGCCGAACCATGGAGTCCGGCACTTTATCAGACGCCTGCTGCTTTCTCCAGAGCCTTGCACATATTATCAAGTACATCTTCATCCATTTTTATGGAAACAGGATAGACCAGGGTTTTCCCCATAAGTTCAGCCGATTTCGGTAGAGCCTCAGGATCGTAAACAACCCTTCTTTTTCCCCCCTGGGATACAAATGGATACCCACTGGAGGCAATCGTTTTTTCTCCCAGCAGATGTTCCCAGGCTGGATAGAAATGCCAACTGTTCTCCGCCCAGTTTATAGCCCCGAAACCATCAGCACGCAGGGATTCATTCACCCTCCTGCACTGCTCAGAATCCTGAAGAATAAATGTAAAAAATGTTGCCGTATCACCATCTTTGTCAATCAGCTCACGGAAACTTACTCCAGGAATCTTTGAGGCACCCTCTTTCAGTTTTGCCTTGTTTTTCTTCTGAGCCACTATCATCGAATCCAGTTTTGCCAGTTGGGCAATACCGATTGCTCCCTGGAGTTCCATCATTCGGAAATTAAATCCGATAAACCGCCTCCCTTCTCCTCCACGTCCACCGGGGTTCACCTTATGATCATGACCATGATCTTGATATTCAGACATTGTCCTTTTCAACTCACCATCATCGGTTATTATCATACCACCTTCACCGGTGGTCATGGTCTTGACGGAATCGAAAGAAAATGTACCGCATCGCCCGAAGGTTCCCAGGTACTTCCCGTCAATACTTCCCCCGGCGGCCTGGGCCGTGTCTTCCAGCACAGGGATGGAATGTTTGTCGGCAATTTTCATGATTTCTTTGATTCTTGCCTGTGCTCCCAGCATATGCACCGGAATGATACATTTGGTCCGGGAAGTGATCTTTTTCTCAAGATCGGCGGGATCCATGTTTAAAGTCATGTCCACTTCAGTGAAGACCGGAATGGCTCCGACCTCAAAAATTGCCTCCCAGGTGGCAACAAAGGTGAAGCCCTGGGTGATAACCTCATCACCCGGTCCAATTCCCATTGCAGTTAAAGCAACTTTCAGCGCGGCCGTACCGGAAGTAACTGCCTGAGCATGGTCACAGCCGCAGTATCGTGCAAATTTCTCTTCAAATTCTTTTACCTTATAGACACCGTTTCTCTGGTCATGGAATTCATATCTGAAAAGAACGCCCGTATCGAGCACATCCATTATTTCTTTTTTTTCTTCTTCCCCAAAAATTTCAAATCCTGGCATATCAAAGTTCTCCATTTATCTGAAAATCCGCGGCTGAGGGTCAAATCACCGCAGTCGGGACAGCAACTCCTCTGTTCGCAACTCCTCACAGAGAGCAACTATATGATTTTATTAGTTCTATTTTTTACTCATTTTCATTTTCAATCGGGCGATACGAGATTCAATTTCAGCCCTGGCCCTTGCAGCGGAGGGATCATCACCCACGTTCAACAGGAAATTATTATAGGTAGTATTGGCCTTTTCAAAATTTCCCTGCACCTCTTCAATACGAGCCAGGCCGATATAGCCTATATGTTCATACCCTTTCAGCTCTTTCAGGAGATTGTACCTGGCCGCCGCGTCATCATACTTTTTTTCCGATTCCAGAGCCTGGCCGGCACCAAAGAGAAGCAATCCGTACAGGGGATTTGAATCATCGGTTTCTTTCAGTTCCCTGAGGTATTTTTCTGCAGCACCACCATAATTTCCATTTTTCATATCAAGATGAGCTATTTCAATTCTGGCCCACTGGGCGGATGTTGTACTGCCGTATTTTTCCACCACGGCCTGAAGTGCTTCTATTCTTTTTTCAGGCGCTTCCTGAACAGCAACAGCAAGTGCAGAAGCACCTTCCTGCACTATTCTTTTCCTGTATGATGTATACAGAGAAAACGTGACAGTAAATATCATAAGCAGAACAAGGATAAAAATTATAAGCTTTTGATTTTTACGAATAAAGGCTATTACTTCAGGCGGCAGATTAAAATGCTCCAGCAACCCCTCAATTTTGTCCATTTTTGTTTCTGCAGTAAGTCGCTTGGTGTATGCACTCTCACCCGCCATTTTCATTCCTCCGATAGATCTATTTTGAAATATGTTTAAAATCACTGGATAGTTCAATTTTTAGAGACTTTATCCGAGCTGGTCAATATAATATAAAGCTTATGTTCTGTCATGCTGATATATTGAAATCAAGTCATAATTACATTTTTTCATTTTCTGAAGTGCAGGATTCAGGTCATAATTACCTGCAGGCACATCTCCTGTGCGGCTGAGTTTCATGGGCAAGCAGGAACAAAAAAGACCGAAGAATCTGTGACGTCTATGGGCAGTTCGGTTATTTCACCTTCATCAATCCGCCAAACAGTTCAACATGATATCAGAAACAGGATCACCGACCGTTCTTACAGTAACTGAACTGACCAGTTCCATCAAAACTCTGCTGGAAGGCGAGTACAGATTCATCCGCATAAAAGGGGAAGTGTCCAATCTCAGGGTTCCTTTTTCCGGTCATTCCTATTTTTCCCTGAAAGACAGCCATTCACAGATTCGTGCCGTTTTGTTCAAGAACCAGAAACGATTCGTCAGTCATTCCCTCGAAGATGGACAGCAGATTATCTGTTTCGGCAGGATTTCAGTCTATGAACCAAGGGGAGATTACCAGATCATCATAGACAGCATTGAACACCTGGGCACTGGACACCTCCAGATAGAATTCGAAAAATTAAAGACAAGACTGGCATCTGAAGGACTCTTCTCCCATGACATAAAAAAGAAAATTCCTACCCTTCCCTTTAAAATCATTATAATTTCTTCACCAACCGGGGCTGCCCTGCAGGATTTTCTGAAAATTTATTCCTCCAGAAATTTTCCGGCCTGCCTGCAAATTCTTCCGGTCAGGGTCCAGGGCGAACAGGCGGCAAAAGAAATTGCTTCCGCCATAGAATCAGCAAACCGGATTAAAGATGCTGATATTCTAATCCTTTGCCGTGGAGGAGGCTCTATTGAAGATTTGTGGGCTTTCAACGAAGAGCTTACAGCAAGGGCCATTTATCGTTCAAAAATCCCTGTTGTCACAGGTATTGGCCATGAAACTGATTTCACCATAGCAGATTTTTGTGCCGACCTCAGATGCCCTACTCCTACCGGTGCAGCAACAGCAATTCTTCCCGATGGAGGAGAGCTTTGCAAAATCCTGAAATTGTTGAAAAGACGAATGGGTTTTCGCATCCTCTCCAAAATTGAAAACCTGG
>NZ_JBPLBA010000111.1:0-46584 GCF_054039375.1 Desulfomarina sp.
CGCATGTCGGTATAACCAAGAGCAATATAAACCTGCACATCCGAAGGCAAAAGCATTAGAGCTGCTCCAGAGCAACTATAAGTTTTTTCAGAATAGTCTCGTTGAAATTCTCGCCTACTTCTATCCGAAATCTTCCCGCCTGTACGGACAATAAAATCCCGGCAGGTTTTCCACTTCTATTTTGCTTTACTGTAAGAGGAAAAAACCTGGGTTTATCAAAAACGAAACTTTTATTCAGGATCTTCCTTTTCCAGTAGCCGAAAGTCTGGATTGCCAGACCATTTTGCCTGCAGTATTCTTTTTGAGTGAGCCCGCTGTTTTCGCATGAATTGATATGATTTTGCCAGAATTCATATTTCGCCTGATGCTGCTCTTTTGTCTTGTTTGCCATTTTTCACTCCTTGCAAATATTAAAAATGGAGTGAATCATATTTTTGCGGCTATGGGTAGATGGGGTTGTTTAAGCGGTTACTAAAAATGTTTTAAAAGAAAAAATATCTCAGTTTTCTTTCGGGATAATTTGAGGAAAACCTTACTTTATACCACTATGTGTGATAAAGTTTTCGGTGAGATTCGGTTACTTCAGAGCAATGAAAAGAACAGGAGTGTGTATGAAAAACAAAAAGAAAAACAAAAATAAAGTATGTCTGATGTCTGCCTGGTGTTTTCTGTTGATCTTTTTTGTCACCGTGGTTCATGGTGCTGACTACAGCCATGAGGTCAAGGCCAAAAAAATATCTTTCAGCTGGCGGGTGGATGGCGACAGGCTCGCTGTCCGGCTGTCTGCAAAAACAACAGGATGGGTCGGTATCGGTTTTAACCCCAGCGAAGAGATGAAGGATGCAAACTTTATTCTTGGTTATGTGAAGAAGGGAAAAGCGAAATTGACTGATGAATTCGGGGTTGGGGAAACAAAGCATTCTCCGGACAAAAAGCTGGGCGGCAATGTGGATGTCGTGCTGGTGGGTGGCACTGAGGAAGGTGGAATTACGACCCTGGAATTTACCATTCCCCTTCAATCTAAAGATAAATATGATTCCCGGATAAAGGTGGAAGGAGATACGGTGGTTCTTCTTGCCTATGGACCCGGAAGAGACAGTTTCAGAACCCGCCATAAGTATCGAACTGCCTTGAAGGTCAATCTGGCAACGGGGGCATCTTCACCATTATGATGCAACGCTGCCTCTCTTTTATCCTTTTTTTTCTGTTTCATGCGGTTGTCGCAGGTCAGGTCTGTGCCGGGGGACAGGAGGAGATGGCCGGCGGCCATAACCACCAGGCCATGGAGAAAACGGCTGCTGTTTCTCCCGCTGATCAAAATGCAAATCCGGTTAAGTGGATTACGGAAAAGGGTGGGGAGTTCCTTCCCACTGGACTCAGTTTTACAGATGAAACCGGAAAAACACGTACCCTGGGTTCCATTATAGACAGGCCCACCATTATTCTTCCCATTTATTTTTATTGTCCAGGGATATGCAGCCTGAATCTGGCTCATCTGGCAGAGGCTCTAAGGGATTTAAGCCATGTTCCCGGCAGGGATTACCGGGTAATCGCCTTCAGCTTTAATGAGCTTGAAAACAGCGATGACGCAGCCCGCGCAAAGGAAAATTATCTGAAAATTGTCGGAGATGGTTTTCCTGCCGGGGAGTGGTTTTTTCTGACAGGTACAAAAGAAAATATCCGCCGGTTGACTGATTCCCTCGGGTTTCGTTTCAAGCGATTGAGTGATTCCACTTTCATCCATCCCACGGCCCTGGTTATTACCGGTAGTGACGGGAAAATTATCCGTTATGTTTACGGTTCTTTTCTTGCCGGGGACATTGATGTGGCGCTGATGGATGCAAAGAAAGGCACTCCTTCATTTTCCGTCCGCCGGCTTCTGGCCTTCTGCCTGAGTTATGATCCGGACAAAAACAAATCTCTTTTTCAGATTATTAAACTGTCTGTTCTGGCGGCTTTTGCAGTCGGCCTTGGTCTTCTGTTTTTTGTTTTCAGAAAAAAGGGACGAGAGGCGAAGGGTGGTGGAAATGATTCCGGAGAAGTGAGGGAGCAGAAAAATGAATAAATCCATTTCCTTTTATGATACACCGTCACCACCGGGATTAAAGGGTGTCGGTGCCTGGCTGCTTACCCATGACCACAAGCGTCTTGGCCTTATGTACATGTGGGCCATTCTCTTCTGGTTTGTGCTGGCCATGTTTCTCGGCCTGCTTCTGCGGTTTGAGCTGATGAGCCAGGGAAGAACGATCATGGGGCCGGAAACGTATAATTCTCTTTTTACCCTGCACGGGGTCATCATGATCTTCCTCTTTGTGATTCCGGCTATCCCTGCAATATTCGGTAATTTTTTTCTTCCCATCCAGTTGGGGACTGATGATGTCTTTTTCCCGAGACTGAACCTATTCAGCTGGTATCTTTTTATGTTCGGCGGGCTTTTTGCCCTGATTTCCCTGTTCAGTGGTGAGGGTTTCCCCGATACGGGCTGGACTTTTTATGTCCCCTTCAGTGTGGAAATCAACACCAATGTCAGTCTGACTGTGATGGCAGCCTTTACCCTTGGCATGTCCTCCATGTTGACCGGCCTTAATTTTGTCACCACCTTTCACCGCATGCGGGACAGGCGGATGGGGCTAATGCAGATCCCTCTTTTTACCTGGTCACTTTATGCTACGGCCTGGGTGCAGATACTGGCAACCCCAGTTATCTCCATTACTCTCCTGCTGGTTGTGGCGGAGCGGTTATTTTCCGTGGGGCTCTTTGACCCGGACAAGGGAGGGGATCCGATTCTCTACCAGCACCTCTTCTGGATGTATTCTCACCCTGCGGTGTATATCATGATTCTGCCTGGTATGGGTGTTATTTCGGAGATCATTCCGGTTTTTTCCAGAAAGTCCATTTTCGGTTACAAGGCAATTGTCTGGTCTTCCATGGCTATTGCAGTGGCGGGTTCCCTGGTCTGGGCCCATCATATGTATACCAGTGGTATGAGTGATGTGTCCGTGTTTGTTTTTTCCCTGCTCACCTTCCTGGTCGCCATTCCCTCAGCGGTGAAAGTGTTTTCCTGGATTGCCACCATGTACAAGGGTTCCATTGAGATGACACCGCCCCTGCTTCTCTCCCTTATCTTTATCTACCTGTTCAGCGTGGGCGGTTTGACCGGGCTGGTGCTCGGTGCTGTGGGAACGGATATTCATGTCCATGATACACATTTTGTTGTTTCCCATTTTCATTTTGTTATGTTTGGTGGGACAGGGTTTGCCTTTTTTGCTGCGCTGCATTTCTGGTGGCCGAAGATGTTCGGCATCATGTACGATTTTAAAAAAGCGTATATCGGCAGTGTTCTGGCGGCAGTCGGTTTTCTTTTTCATTATGTGCCTATGTTTATTCTCGGGTTACAGGGAATGCCGAGAAGATATTATGATTATCTGCCGAAATATGAGACTGGTAATTTTCTTGCGGGTTTCGGGGCCATAATACTCTGCGCCGGTATTCTTCTTATGTTTATAAACCTGTTCATGAGTTTTAAAAAACGTGTGCCGGCCCCGGCTAATCCATGGGGAGGGACTACCCTGGAATGGATGGTTTCATCGCCTCCCCCCCTGCACAATTTCACCGAATCTCCTGAAATCAAGAGCTTTCCCTATGATTTCACCGCCATCACAACAGAGATGGAAAAGGAGGAATAGAAAGACTTTATGATGCAAAAAATTGACAGGACAGGGGTGAAAATCGGGATGTGGCTGTTTCTCTATTCCGAGATTATTTTATTCGGTGGTCTCTTTGTACTTTATGGCGCCTATTTTTATGAATATTCAGAGTTCTTTTCCGAGGGCGGTAAGGAACTGAACAGAATAATAGGCAGTATCAATACTATTGTTCTCCTGGTTTCAAGTTTCACGGTGGCCGCCTCAATTACCGCCATACAATTGCGTAAAAAAAAGCAGGCAGCAGGTCTGCTTTTCTTTTCTCTTCTCTGTGGTGTCGTTTTTCTGGTGAACAAATATTTTGAATGGGGGGCGAAGATTCACCATGACATATACCCCAATTCGGAGACTCTGACTTCAGGTGAACCAGGCCTGAATATTTTTTTCGGACTCTACTATATCATCACCGGTCTGCACGGACTTCATGTGGTCATTGGTATGGTGCTGCTGTCAATCAGCCTGGTATTGGTGCTGAGAGGGAAAATTACGGAGACAAAGTTCGGGATGCTTGAGAATGCCGGACTGTACTGGCATCTTGTCGATCTGATCTGGATCTTTGTTTTCCCTCTGTTCTATCTGGTTCTATAGGAGGTAGAGACTTTATGAAAAAGAAAAAAGAGATCCATATCCTCAGTTATAAAAAACTGGCCCTGGTTCTCGGGATCCTCCTCCTTCTCACCGGAATTACAGTGGGAGTATCCTATGTGGATATGGGTTTTTTTAATGTGCCCGTGGCCCTGGGGATAGCCTGTGTGAAGGTCAGTTTTGTTCTGCTGTTTTTTATGCATCTGAAATATGAAGGTCCGATTATCTACCTGTCGTTTATCGGTACAGCCGGTTTTCTGATGATCATGATCGGTTTTGTTTTCTGGGATGTTGTATTCAGGTAAAGGGAGAGATAGATGACCCCTGTTGAAGGTGTGGATCAGGCTTTTTGGTATATTCTTGGTGTTTCAATTGTACTGTTGTTTGGAATTACCATTGTCATGGTCTATTTTGTTATACGATACAGACGAAGCAGGAATCCTGTTGCTTCAGATATTCGTGATAACTATGTCCTGGAAATTATCTGGACGATTATTCCTACACTCATTGCGTTGTCCATGTTTTACGTGGGCTGGAGTTCCTACGTGGGATTGAGGGACGTTCCGGAAGGCGCCCTTGAAATCGAGGTCTTGGCTCAGAAATATTCCTGGATTTTTGTTTACGACAATGACAAGGAAACGGAAGATGAGCTTGTGGTCCCAGCGGGAAAGGCGATAAAGCTCAATGTTTCCTCGCTTGATGTGGTGCACAGTCTTTACATTCCTGCGTTCAGGATCAAGGTGGATGCGGTGAAGGGCATCAATACTTATGCCTGGTTTTATGCGGATAAGGTCGGTGAATATGATATACAGTGTACGGAATACTGCGGAGTCGGTCATTCAGCCATGCTTGCGAAACTGAGGATTGTTCTCCCGGATAAGTTTGAACAATGGCTTGAGGAAGAATAGGGGGGGAAGGGCAATGCGATTACCTGCCGGGCTGCGTGCTTCAATGGATCTTGCCAAGATTGTTCTCTGTTCTCTTATTGGTTGTTCGGCCCTGTTCGGTTATCTTCTCGCTGCTTCTGATGTTTCAAGCAGTGCCTTTATTACGGGTTTAGGTATCTTCTTTCTTGCGGCTGGTTGCGGAACACTCAATTCCATTCAGGAACGCCGTCTTGACAGGTTCTTTGCCCGTACCCGGAAAAGACCGCTGGCTGAAGGTCGGGTTGGTGTGTCTTTCAGTTTTTTCCAGGCAATTGTTCTGTGCGTGGGCGGGCTGCTCCTTCTCTGGTCGGTCTCGGCCAATTTTCTGCCTCTTTTTATAGCTCTGCTGGCTGTTGTCCTCTATAATGGAGTTTACACTCCCCTGAAACGACGTACTGTTCTGGCGATAATTCCCGGTGCCGTCTGCGGCGCACTGCCTCCCTGCATAGGCTGGCTGGTCGGGGGCGGCAGGCCGCTTGCCTTTGAAGCGTTCCTTCTCTTTTTCCTGCTGTTTCTGTGGCAGGTTCCCCATTTCTGGCTTATTCTGCTGCGCCATGGAGAGGACTATAAAAAAAATATCATTCCAAGTTTTTTTTCGCTCTTTGGGGAAAATGTGATTAAACGATTTTTTGTGACCTGGATCGGTAGTCTGGCTGCGGTGATGATTCTTTTTACAGTACTGCCCACGGCAAACCAGGTCGTTGTACGTTTTCTGGTATTGATTAACGGGCTTGTTCTCCTGTCCTGTTTTTTTTCAGGATTGGCCGGGGAGGGGCCTTCACGATATCGACATCTTTTTGGAGTGTTGAATTTTTCCCTGCTCTTTCATATGGTCATAGTGTCTGTGGGGAATATTGTTTAGAGATTAAGTACATAATTCAGCCTGATAAAGAAGGCATATTCCCAATCCGTCTGAGTTTTGTACGTAATCTGATATTGTTTTGTGGACCCGATGCTGCATAAAAAACTGGCATTTCAGCCACTCAACTCTTATTGTTAAACCAGTTTTCTTTCATGGTGACAGCCGTCTGCTCTGTCATTTAAATCTGAAGTATTAACATGTTACGGGAGTATAATGTATGATCAGTGAAAAAATGAACACGGCCATCAATGGCCAGATTAATGCGGAGATGTATTCATCATATCTTTATCTTTCCATGGCGACCTGGTTTGCAGAAAAGAGTCTTTCGGGTTTTGCCACCTGGATGCGTGCCCAGGCACAGGAAGAGATGTTTCATGCCATGAAGATGCTTGACTATGTTCTGGAAAGAGGTGGTCATGTGGAGTATGCCGCCATTGATCAGCCGGAATGTAACTGGTCTACTCCTCTCGAGGTTATGGAGGAGACGGCAAACCATGAGGCCAAGGTAACAGGTCTTATCAATGACCTTGTTGATCTGGCTCTTGATGAACGTGATCATGCCGCCAATATCTTTCTGCAGTGGTTCGTGGCTGAACAGGTGGAGGAAGAGGCTTCGGTGGGTGAAATTGTAGACAGGATGCGTATGATCGGCGATGGCAGCCAGGGCCTTTTTGCCATGGATATGGAGATGGGAAAAAGGGTTTTTACAGCACCGACTGAAGAATAAAAAACTTGATTACCCATGAAAGTCAGCCGAATTGTGGATGTACCTGCTTTATCAGACTGAGTTTTGTACGTAATCAGAATAAAAAATCACCATCGTGAAAAACTGCCGATCCCGTGGAGCAGGATCGGCAGTTTCGCCGGATCTGCTTGTTCAGGTGTGCTTGTGGGAATTACAGGTTCGCGGCTTATTTGAAAATCAGGAGAGAACAATGGCAATTGACTGGGCGTATATGCGTAAAGGATGAGTTTCCTGTAAAAAAGCCTGGACGGCTTTTGATGAAAAAAAGATTGTAATCGAAAGGGAAGTTAATGCGGTAAAGGATACTGTTAAAACGGAAGGTGCCTGGGATTTGTTAAGCAGCGCAAAAAAAATCTATGTTGCCAGTGGCAGGAAAATTCTTGAGTTTGATCCGGCGACGGCAGACAGGGAAGAGCTGCTGAAAAAGGCGACAGGAAGAACCGGTAATCTGCGGGCACCGACCGTGAGGAAAGGGGATGTCTTTTTTGTCGGTTATAACGAAGAAATGTATTCTTCCCTGGTAAAATAACACCAAAAGGAACCGGAACATTTCCGGGGCCTGCACTACTCATTTGCTGCCATTTCTGTGTTACAGGGAAATAAAAAATACTCGCATATGATTGATATGATGCGCCTTTTTTATTTCCCCGTTTTCTGTAACCTGGTGAAAAGTCTGGTTTTCCAGGGCTTTTTTAATCATCGGCGTGGGCACTGAGGTATTCGGCCACTCCTTCCGCAGTCGGTTTCATTGCCTCGTCTCCTTTGTTCCAGTTGGCCGGGCAGACCTCCCCGTGTTCTTCAGTAAACTGAAGAGCATCAAGGACGCGAAGTGCTTCATCCACATTTCTACCCAGGGGAAGGTCGTTGACTACCTGGTGCCTGACTATTCCTTCCCTGTCTATCAGAAAAAGACCGCGCAGGGCGATTCCTGCATCGAGCAGAACCTCATATGATTTTGATATGGATTTATCAAGGTCCGCCACCAGAGGATACTGGATATTGCCTATTCCTCCCTCGTTGACCGGAGTGTTCTTCCAGGCAAGATGAGAGAAGTGAGAGTCTATGGAAACACCGATCAGCTGGCAGTTTCTCTCTTCAAATTGTTTTACAGCCTTATTGAACGCCAGTATTTCCGAGGGGCAGACGAAGGTAAAATCAAGTGGATAGAAAAAAAGAAGTACATATTTCCCTTTAAAATCAGATAGTTTAAAATCTTCTTTGAATGAATTATCCGCCAGAACAGCATTGGCCGAAAAATCGGGGGCCTGTTGAGTTACCAGAAGGCTCATTTGTTTTCTCCTGTTTTATGGTTGTATAAATAAGTAAGACGATCCTAATATTTATGGTTTGAAAGAACCGGAAAGAATAAAAATCCTTTCCGGTTCTGGACAGATATGACTTAATCAGCTTTAAAAAATGCTTCCTTTTCCGCACCACAGAGAGGGCAGACCCAGTCCTCGGGGACATCTTCCCACTTTGTACCCGGAGCTACACCGTTGTCTTCATCACCTTCAGCCGGATCATAAACATAACCACAGGGGCATTCCCATTTGTCCATTGTTTTCCTCCTTGAATTAATAGAATAATGATAATTATTCTCGTTTGACTCTATTATAATCGTATCAGACAAAGAGTCAATAACCTATTTTATTTTTTTCATGGTTGTCCATGTCGCTCAATCGGATTGGAAATAAACACACTGATGCTGTCATCATCAGCTCCTCACAGGGGCGGCAACTCTATGATTTTGTTACCTGTGAGTAATTACTGTCAGCCTGCTTCTCTTTTTACAATCTCCTTTGCAGGGATAAGTGCTGTAGCAGTGGCCGAAACGATATTGCCGGCCACACCGGGACCGTCTCCTGCCACAAAGAGACCTGAAACAGCCGTTTCCAGGGTGTTACCGGTGTGAACCTGGGTTGCGAAAAATTTGATTTCCGGGGCATAGAGCAGGGTTTCATCATTGGCGACACCGGGAACAACGACGTTGAGCTGTTCGAGGCCATCCACCAGGTTTGTCAGTATTCTTTCCGGCAGGGCCATGGCAATATCTCCGCAGGTGACGTTTTTAAGAGTGGGTTCGATATAACTGTTTTTTACCCTGTTCCAGGTTGATCTTCTGCCTCTCTTGAGGTCACCGTAGCGCTGGAGAAGGGGTTTTCCGCCCCCGATCAGAGTGGCTATTTTGCCGATGGCCTCACCATAGGCCGTATTATCTTCAACCGGATCTGTCAGAACCACCTTAGAGAGAAAGGCAAAATTCGAATTATCAGATTTCTGATCCATAAAGGCATGACCATTGACGCAGACAAAATCCTGGTAATTTTCAAGGGCCACATATCCACCGTAGTTGGTGCAGAATGTCCGTGTCTGATCATCATATTTCATCGTGCGGATAAAAAATGTTGGGTCATATATAATGGAACAGAGATCCTGCATGATTTCATTATGGACTTCAACCCGGACCCCCACCTCTATTCCCCGCTGGGAAACTTCTATGCCATGGCTTTTAACTACACCTGCAACCCATTCGGCCCCTACTCTGCCTGGAGCCAGAATTACATAGGGAGCGTTATAGGAAGCCCTGGTGGTCTTTACTCCCTCAATGCGCCCGTCTTTCACCAGCAGGTCTTCTACTTCTTCCATATGGTGGAACGTCACCCCCTGTTCAGCCACATAGTCGGCCATCTGTGAAATATGGCGGGGCAGATTGTCACTGCCCAGGTGTTTTTGCTTGATAACCAGGAGGTCGATACCATGTTTTCTTGCTTCTTTCCTGATTTCCCTGGCTTTTTGCCGGTCAGTTGGAAAGACCTGACCGTCCATGTTGAAACGATTAAAAATAGTTTCCGTCTCATTGATCAGGGCCATTGCTGCGGAAGTGTCCATGAACTGGGTGAGATCGGTTTTTCCAAGTTTGTGGATAAAGTTGAGTTTCCCGTCGGAAAAAAGCCCGGCACCTCCTATACCGCAAAGAATATTACAGGGTCTGCATTTTATACATCCGTTGTCTTTAATGGGGCATTTGCGTTTCAGGGATGGTTTACCCTTTTCAATCACAAGGACATCAAGATTGCTGTGTTCTCCAAGGTAGTAGGCCGCAAACAGTCCTGCCGGTCCTCCGCCCACTATTATGACATCGTAATTTTTCCGTGATTTGCTCATTGCGCCAGACTCACTCTTTTTTGAAGTCACAAAAAAGGCCCGATGTCCTGAAAAGACAGTGCCGGGCCTGAAATGCGGGATTTATCTACTCGGTTTCCGGGGCTGTTGCAGCCTGAGCAGGTTGCATGCCGTAGGCAAGTCTCACTTTGTTTTCGATATCATCACACATCTGGGGTTGACCAGCCAGGAATTTTTTGGCATTTTCCCTTCCCTGGCCAATTCGTTCGTCCAGGTAGGAATACCAGGAGCCGCTCTTGTCGACAATTTCAAGATCGACCGCAAGATCAAGCATGTCTCCAATTTTGGAGATGCCTTCCCCATAAATAATATCGAATTCGGCAAGTTTGAAGGGGGGAGCCACCTTGTTTTTCACGACCTTGACCTTGGTGCGGTTTCCGATCACGTCCTGGCCGTCTTTAATCTGACCGATCCTGCGTATATCCAGACGCAGGGAGGAATAAAATTTAAGGGCATTGCCGCCGGTGGTGGTTTCGGGATTACCAAACATCACCCCTATTTTCATCCGGATCTGGTTGATAAAGATAAGAACGGTATTGGAGCGGTTGAGAACACCGGTGAACTTCCTCATGGCCTGGGACATGAGCCGGGCCTGCAGACCAACGTGAGAATCTCCCACGTTGCCGTCTATTTCGGCACGGGGTACAAGGGCGGCAACGGAGTCGATGACAATGACATCAACTCCGCCAGACCTGATGAGTATTTCAGCAATTTCCAGGGCCTGCTCACCGAAATCCGGCTGAGAAACCAGGAGATTATCCACATCAACACCGAGACGTTCAGCATAGTTGGTATCAAGAGCATGTTCTGCGTCAATAAATGCGGCTGTACCGCCGGCTTTCTGGGCTTCCGCTACCACATGGAGGGCCAGAGTTGTCTTTCCCGACGATTCCGGACCGTAAATTTCGGTTACTCTTCCCTTGGGAAAGCCGCCCACACCGAGGGCGATATCCAGGCTCAGGGCTCCCGTGGGAATAACGGGAATATTTTCCGCTTCCTGGGAACCGAGACGCATAATCGATCCCTTGCCAAACTGCCTCTGTATTTGACTGATGGCATTGTCTACACTGCTGATTTTCCCTTTTTTTGCACCTGCGACCATATCTTTTCTCTCCGGTTGAAGGGTTTTTTAAATATATTTAGTATGTTGTGTGTTTTGTGCTCTCTGGCTCATCCGCAACATCCGAATCAGGTGTTTTTATCCCCTGTGAGGAGTTACCCTGGATCCTGTTGCAGTAGGTATTTTCGCACCAGGTCAAGTCCACTCTGGGCGGTAAGAGTTCGGATCTGCCACCGGTCTCCTGTAAAATGAAATTTTGTGACCCAGTTTTCCTCTTCAGTGGCGATACCTATGTAAACAGTACCAACCGGTTTTTCCTCGGTACCTCCGTCGGGGCCGGCAATACCTGTCACCGATAAACCGATGTCGGCATTACTGCCGCTCCTTACGGTAACGGCCATGGTCTCCGCCACCTCTCTACTGACTGCGCCGACTTTTTCAAGGAGTGTGTCGGGCACTTCAAGATAGCAGCTTTTCAGGGAGTTTGCATAGGAAATAATGCCTCCAAGGAAATAGGTTGAACTGCCGGGTGTATCGGTGAGTTTTTTTGAGATTAATCCTCCTGTACACGATTCAGCTACGGCCAGGTTGAGGTTGTTTTTTAGAAGGAGCTTACCCACAATCCGTTCCATGGAATCACGGTCGTGGCCGTAGATTGAGTCTCCGAGGACAGTGTTGATGGCCTTACACGATGATTTGAACAGCCGGCGGGCGTTATTGGTCTGTTTGTCCCGGACAGTGAGACTCAAGTGAACTTCCGGAAAAACCGGATAGTAGCCGATATGCACGTCCGGATCCAGGTCCAGGGTGGCAATGCGCCGGTTCACTTCCACCTCCGGCAGGTTGAAGATACGGAAGATTTTCTGGTAGGTGGTGAGATGATGATCCCTGTGCCAGGTTGCCAGGGTGGGCAGTACGTGATCCACCATCAGAATTTTCATCTGGCTCGGAACACCAGGCAGGAAGAAGATCGGTTTGTCCTCATGGATGAGCTGATAACCGGCCATGTGCGATTCGGGACTGAGGGCCTGGGCCCCTTTGGGCAGCCAGGCCAGTTTTTCAAGTTCTCCCACGGGGGCGTTGGTGATTTCATCCAGGTGGGCTCGGATATTGGAGAGAATTTCCAGATTTGGCATGGTCGGGCGGTTCAGTGCCCTGGAGACCGCTTCATTGGTGAGATCGTCATCCGTTGACCCCAGTCCACCGGTCACCACGATGGCGTCAACCCGTGTGATGGCCCGTTTCAATGCTTCTCCGATCAGGCTGGGACTGTCACCGATGGTGTGCATGGCATAGATTTCATATCCTGCGTCAAAGAGGTTTCTGGCGGCAAAGGCACTGGTTGTGTTAAGGATCCTGCCGGAAGTGAGTTCGTCTCCAATGGCTATGATTTCGACTTTCATTGTTTTTCTCTTCGTGCGAGTACATGGTCTCCCTCCAGGGAAATGAGTCGCACACTGGTTCTGGAGTGGTAAAATTTGTCGGGACCATTAAAAATAACGGAAACATAGTTGCCTGTAAATCCTTTTAGGAAACCGTTTCTGTCCCGTCTGCCTTCAACCAGTACCGGCAGATTCCTGCCGAGCTGGCTGGAGTAAAACGCTATTTTTTTCTGTCTGCCCAGTTCCTGGAGCCGTGCAACCCTTTTTTCTTTTGTTCTGCCATCAATCTGGTTTGGGAACCCGGCGGCAACCGTACCGGGACGGATGGAGTAGGGAAAGACATGGAGATAGGTAAGGGGCAGACCATTGAGAAAAGCTATGCCATCCTCAAACTGTTCATCGGTTTCCCCGGGAAAACCGGCCAGCATATCAATGCCGAGGGCCGCTTCGGGCAGCTGGTTGCGGATTCTTTCCAGGACTTCCCTGAACTGGGCGGTGGAATATCTTCGGTTCATTCGCTTGAGGATTTCATCATGTCCGCTCTGCAGAGGAATATGGAGATGGGGTTGGATATTTGATCTTTCCTTCATCAATGACAGAAGTTTATCCGAAATTTCAAGAGGTTCAAGGGAGCTGATGCGATAGGATACATTTGGAGTAACCCGGGAGAGTTCCTCAAGAATGGAAACCAGGTCGATTCCGCTTTCCAGATCACGACCGTAATATCCCAGGTGGATACCTGTGAGAACTATTTCCCGGTGACCCTGCTGCTCGAATACTTTTGCCTGGTTTATTACCTCCTCACGGCTGAGGCTTCTACTGCGCCCCCTGGTGTAGGGAACAATACAGTAGGTGCAGAAGCTTTCGCAGCCATCCTGGATTCGGAGCCAGGCACGGGCCTGGTCAGCAAAGCGTTTTACGGGCAGGCTGCAGATTTTTTCAGCTTCGCGGATGGAGCCGGGAAGAAATGGAATTGATGTTCTTTCCGTGCTGTTAATCACCAGGGTGTCTTTACTGCTGTTGCCGATAAAGACAATATCTCTGTTCTGCAAAACTTCGTCATTTTTCAGTTCATCTGCGCCGATCTCGGCAAAACAGCCGGTAATAATAATGCGGGCATCCGGATTGTTTCTGGCGGCACGGCGGATGGCCTGCCTCGACTGAGCACCTGCTTTTGCTGTCACGGCGCAGGTATTGATGACAACAATATCTGCACCGGCCTTGTCGTTCACCTGGCAGTAACCGGCTTCGGTAAAACCGGTAAGAAAGGAAGCAGATTCGTATTGATTGACCTTGCAGCCCAGGGTCTTGATAAAAATCTTTTTTTTCATTTTCTGAAGTGCAGGATTCAGGTAATAATTTGTTATTGCAGAAAATTTAAATCAGATGATGATGCCGGAACCAAGCAGTTCACTCCCGTTATAAACCACCGCATACTGGCCCGGGGTGATGGCCCGTTGAGGTTCATCAAAAAGAAAGCGTCCTTCATTATTATTTTCAAGGACCAGTGCAGCTAAAGCACCACGGTGACTGTAACGTATCCTGACCGTATATTTTTTCATTTTTTCCGGGGGGGTGCCACTCAACCAGTGCAGGTCTTTCACCCGAATGGAACTTTTCAGCAGTTCTTCGTTACCCCCTACGATAACACTGCCCGTGGCCGGGTCAAGTGCGGTGACATAAAGAGGATGACTGCTTGAAATACCGAGCCCTTTTCGCTGGCCGACTGTGTAGCGGAAAATCCCCCTGTGTTCCCCGAGTTTCTTTCCGGACCTGGTAACGATTGACCCGCAGTGAAGTGATCGGGGGGCTTTTTTTTCAAGAAAGGAGGAAATTTTCCCGTCTGCAAGAAAACAGACATCCTGGCTCTCAAGCCCACGGAAATCAGAAAACCCGTGTTTTTCCACCAGCCTGTAGGTCTGTTCCTTTTCCATTCCGCCCAGTGGAAAGATAACTCTTCCGAGTTGTTGCTGGTCAAGGCGTGAGAGAAAATAAGATTGGTCTTTTGACCTGTCAGTTCCACAATGAAGATGATAAATCCCGTCGACACAGACCAGGTTAGCGTAGTGGCCTGTCGCGGTCCTGTCCATACCATGGGCCATTATTCTGTCGAAAAAGAGGCCGAATTTTATTTCCCTGTTGCAAACCACACAAGGATTTGGTGTGAGTCCCCTGAAATAGTGGTCAGTAAAATAGTCGAGGACCTTTTCTTCAAATTCATCTCTTAAGTCGATGACGTTCAGTGTGATGGAAAGTTTTTCTGCGATACTCTCCACCCGGCTTTTCTGTTTTTCAAAATCAGGCTGATGAAGTCGCATGAAAAAACCTTCGACTTCTCCCTGTTCTTTTAGAAGAAGGGCGCAGGCTGTGGAATCCACTCCGCCGCTCATGGCAATGCCGATTTTCTGTCTGCTCACGGGATATTTTTTATTTTGCAGTTGGGTATTGCCGGGTATTGTTCCCCGCTTTACTTATTCAACCAGTGCCTGTCCATAGTTGGTCTTTTTGCCCGATATCTGCGTTGCCCGAAAAATTTTATCCTTGGAGGTAAGCGTAGACTCCGATATCAATTATATACCTGCGGTAAAATTTCCTGTGCGCCTTGATCTTGAACAAAAATTCTCATTTCTGGATAGACACCAGCTATATAGGTTGACCGGCGAAAAACTACTGGTTATCGTGGTGCGGTAATCTGCCCAGGTCATCCCAAAATCAGAAAAACACAATACCCCACCATGAAAGAAAATAAAAGACGCAAAAAAACAGTTCCCAACTTGCCTGAACTGCTGGCTCCTGCAGGAAATTATGAAAAACTTGTTACCGCCATCCATTACGGGGCGGATGGAGTTTATCTCGGGGGAAGACGGTTCAGCCTGCGGGCCAAGGCAGGAAATTTCAGTGATGAGATGATCCGCGCAGGAGTTGTGTATGGGCATGAGCATGGGGTGAAAATTTATGTGACGGTCAATATTTTTGCTCATAACAATGATTTTAACGGGCTGGAAGAGTATCTGCTTCTCCTGTGGAAGACTGGAGTGGACGGTATAATTGTTGCTGACCCAGGAATTTTTGCCGTTGCCCGCCGGGTTGTGCCCTCATTGCCCATCCACCTCTCCACCCAGGCCAATGTGACCAACCATGTCTCTGCTTCTTTCTGGTTCGACCGGGGAGCCGTCCGGCTCAACCTGGCTCGAGAGCTCTCCTTACATGAAATCGAAACCATCAGAAGAGAGGTGGAGGGTGAACTGGAAATCTTTGTTCATGGTGCCATCTGTATTTCCTATTCAGGCAGATGTATGCTTTCCAACTATATGACGGGCAGGGATGCCAATCGCGGCAACTGTGCACATCCATGTCGTTACAGTTACAGCCTGGTGGAGGAAAAGCGGCCCGGTGAGCTGTTTCCGGTCGAGGAAGACGACCGGGGCACTTATATCTTCAATGCCAAGGACCTTTGTCTCCTGGAGAGGTTGCCTCAGCTGGTGTCGACCGGTGTGGATTCTCTGAAAATCGAAGGGCGGATGAAATCGATCTTTTATGTGGGGGGAACGGTAAGAATCTACAGGGCGGCCCTGGACTATCTTGCTGCTCTTCCGGCTGAAGCCTGGGACAGACCTGATAAAATTGTGTTCCCCGATGAGTTTATGGTAGAAATAACCAGGATCGGTACCCGTGGAACAAGCGGGAATTTTATCTTCGGTAAACCGGGAGCAGATGAAATGATATATTCGTCATCCCGGGCGGAGCAGAGTTATGAACCGGTTGCCGTGATACGCAGGACGGGGAAGATGCCTCTTGTGGAAATGAGAAATACGGTTTTCCCGGGGGAGGAAGTGGAATATATGTTTCCCTCCATGGAACTGATGCGGGTTCGTATAGTTGAGTTGATTGGAGAGGATGGGGTAAAGAGAGAGAAAGCCAATCCGGGAAATCGCCTGGTCCTGCGGACAGAGCCTGACCTGGAAGTGGGGTTGATTAACGGAATGCTGCGGAGAAAGCGAAAATAAAACCTGATCATAGGGTTTGACTGCAGCCGTCCTGGCTGCAGACATCATCGGCTAAGGTCAATCTGCAGGGTTCAGGATGTGTTTAACTCTTCACATTGAAAGCATGGGTAAACCTCAATTTGTCAGAAAATCCACCTGAAAACAATTGATTGTTAAAAAGAGAAGATTTCAAAAAGCCCACCAGGGTTTGCGGCCGGTCGGTTCCATCCAGTTCAGTTCTTTTTTGCAGGTATCACACCAGAAAAGAGTTTTAAAACCGGTATCGGCCAATTGGGAATCGGAGCTTGTGGAAGGATGGTGTGCATTCAATTTCGTCATATCGTATTTTTTTATCAGTTGCAGTTTTTTTGAACACATTGGGCATTCCATCGAAGCTCCTCTTTCGTAATAATGTTTTTCTGAAAATCGGTGACCGAGGGTTGTGCCGCCGCAGTGGGGATTTTCATTGGTTTTTGGTACGCTCCGGCCATGCCGGTTTATTTGAGTGGGTCAAGTTGCAGGTGATCAAGACCTGATACGAGAGCCTTGAGAATACTGTCCGCTGTGACAACATGGTGTTCCAAACTGGTGCCGTTTTCTCTCAGGCCGGCCGCATGGGCAAGGATCACACGCAATTCAAGGATTTTTTCATTGATGAACCAGTCGTCAATGCCGCTGTTTCTGGAATGTGTTTCAATATCGTCGAGCAGATGTACTATGGTTGTATAGGTTTTGTACCTGTCAGCTGCAGATTCCTGCCCAAGCCCACCCAGGAGAGTGGAAATGGCGGAAGAGGCAAGACGAAAATCGAGCATTTCTCTCCTTCAACAGAGTTGTACTGAACATTGTTTCCTTTTCAGCAGTTATTCTATCAAAAGGGGTGTCAATTTTGCAAGTTTTGCTCAGTTTTGTTCAGTCCGGTGATTTGTTCAGTGGCTCTGTGCCTGTAGACTTTGTCCTGGAGGGTCGAAGCGGCCATGGATTGTGCTTTTTGAAATTGAATCAGGGCCTTTTTTTTCTGCCCGGTTCTGAGGAAAAAGAGTCCGAGATCATAAGTGTATACGACACTGTCAGGTCTCAGGGTTTTGGCCCGTTTCAAAAATACAAAGCCCTTTTTGATGGTGAGATTTTCAGGCAGTCCACCGAAGAGGACGGAGGCAAGAAACTTCCGGATGGAGGAGATTTGGCCAACCTTGAAGTTCAGCCAGCCCAGAAGATAGTAGACGTCCGGGTCATCATGTTTCTGCAGCAACAGGTTTTTTGTAGCCTGAACAAGTTGGTGGACCATACGGACCTGGTCACCGGGTTGGAGGTAATTGATTGTCTTGGCATTGGCAACGGTCAATAAAAGAAAGTTTCTGTAATCTTCAGAAGAGAGGCTGTAGGCCTTTTTGGCGTATTTGAGAAGTGAAAAGAAATGTTTCTTTTTGTCGACTTCTTCTCCATAGAGCCAGCCCGTCAAATAGTGCAGGTAAGCGCATTTTCTGAGCAGAGCTGGATTTTCTGGAGTTTGCTTCAGTTCGCTTTCACAGGATAACAAAGATTTTTCCAGTTCGTTCCTGTCGGACAGTAACTTCTGCACTGTCTGCGGGTCTTCTTCCTGATTCATGGGGAGTGCTGCAACTCCAGGAAAACTTGATTGATGAAGAATCAAACAGAGCAGCAGGGCGAAAAAGAAGCAGTGTTTTGCAGGATTGCTTCGCATGTCAGGATCTGGGAATTACTTAAGCATCCTGGCTGATGAATTCTTCAATCAGCTGATATGCCTTGTCATCTGTATACTGGACCGGAGGATGTTTGCAGAAATAGCTGGAAGGTGCCGTCAGCACGCCACCCAGTTTTCGTTCCAGGGCAATTTTGGCACAGCGAATGGAATCAATAGCCACTCCGGCGGAGTTGGGAGAATCTTCAACGGAAAGGCGCATTTCAATATTCATGGGAACATTCCCGAACAGCCTGCCCTCCATACGAATAAAACAGACCTTGTTATCTTTCTGCCAGGCCACATAGTCACTGGGACCAATATGAATATTGTTTTTTTCCAGACGTGCTCCAGTCACCGCCTGGACAGCTTCGGTTTTCGATTCCTTTTTAGAAAAAAGGCGGGTCTGGTTGAGCATATTCAGGAAATCAGTATTGCCTCCGGTATTGAGCTGGTAGGTCCTTTCCAACTTTACTCCCCTTTTGTTAAAAAGGTCCGTCAGTGCCCTGTGTACAATTGTCGCTCCCAGCTGTGCCTTGATGTCGTCGCCGATAACAGGGATGTTTTTAGCCTTGAACCGATCAGCCCATTCCGGATCGCTGGCTATGAATACAGGGATATTATTGACAAAAGCCACACCCGCTTCCAGTGCGCAATTGGCATAGAAACGGGTTGCTTCTTCCGATCCCACCGGCAGGTAATTCATGAGTACCTCGGTGCCTGTGCGCTGCAGTTCCTCTATAATTTCTTTTTCATCAGGTTCATTTTCATCTGCTGGAAGAAAAGTGGACTCGTCATCGTAATCTTTCATATGGTCTGAAAAGCCATCTAGAATTTTCCCCATTCGTACAATTGTCCCGGTTTCAGCAATTTCCGTGCAGAAGATTTTGGTGCAGTTGGGTCTGGAAAAAATGGCCTGATTGACATCCAGCCCGACTTTTCTCCTGTCAATGTCAAACGCGGTGACGATCTCGATATCAGAAGGTTTATAACGTCCGATTTTCCAGTGCATTAAGCCGATTGCCTCTTTGCTGCCCGTCTTTTTGTAATGATTAATGCCCTGGATAAGCGAGCTTGCACAGTTGCCGACACCGATAATCCCAACTTTGATTTTGCTCATGCTGTTTATTTTTAAGTGAAAATAAGAATTTTCGCCGGAACAGGATACTGTTCAAGTGAAAAGTGAAGTTGACATTCCGCGGGAACAGTAGCATATACAGCTTGTGCTTACAAGAACAAGAATTTAAGAAGCTGTTTTTCATAACCCGGACGTAATTGGTCATAGGGGTAGCAACTCTGTGATTTTATTACCTCTGGACAGCCAATTGAATTATTTCTTTGCAGAAGCGGCAAAAACTGTTTTGATCTCTGAACTGTACCCGCTCACTGATGGCACAGTTTTTTTATCTGATTACGTACGAAACTCAGCCTGCTATTTTTGAGTCTGGGGATATGGTTGCTTTATCAGGCGCCTGTGCGGGCAAGTAAAAAACAGGGGGCCTGTGTTCCGGCCAGATACTGAATATGAGGGATACTCATTTTGTTACACGGTTTATTGTCAATTGTTTTTTTTATTATTTTTCTGTCTTCGACTGTTTTGTTGACTCCAGCCAGTTCCCGAGCGGAGGATCTGGCTCTGGATCTGGCAGCGGCCATGGCAATGGCGCGCAGGCAGAGTCCGGCTGTTTCAGAGAGTCGCATTGCAATTATTGAAGCCCGAAAGGAAATTAAGGAAATTTTCGGTCTTTTTCACTCACCTCAATTTGAACTGATTTCCTATGGTGGTCTGGTTTCAGACGCCAGGGGAGATATTACTGATACCCCGGATTCCAATGAGGACTATGGTCATATGGGGCCGTTTTTCAAGGCTGATATCACGGCCGTTCAGCCGATTTATTCTTTTGGCAAATATGACAGTGCCCTGGGCGCCGGGAAGAAGAACGTGGCCATGAAAAAGGCTGTTTTCCGTGAATCAATCAATATTCTCGAATTTGAGGTAACCAAAGCTTTTCTTGGTGTCGCCGCGGGCTGTGAAGGGGCAAAAACAGGCAGGGAACTGGTTCAACATTATAGAGAATTACTCGATCGACTGGAAAAAATGGTTGAGGAACAGGATGGAGAGATTGATGCCGGTCATCTGCTGGAAGCAAAAACAATGTTGTTTGAGGTGGAGAAACAGGCGTCCGCACCAGAAGTGGACAGGGAAAAAGCCATGCTCCAACTCCGTGGGTTGTTGGGACGGGAGCTGGATTCTGTAATCAAGGTCATTCCGGTAGAGGTTCCTCAGTTCGATTTGAACAGGAATGCCCTGCCGTTTTTTCTAGATTTTTCACGTCTTCATTCACCCCTGCTGCAGAGCTACGATTTTGGTCTTGAGGCCCTGAAACAGAAAGCGGCTCTGGAGAAGAAGATGAAATATCCGGATCTTTTTGTGGCCATGGGGGTCGGTTACGGTATTGCCCCCAACAGGGAAAAGCAGACTAATGCATTTATAAATGATGACTATAACTATAAAAAACTGGGTGGAGTTCTGGGATTGAAATGGGATTTTAATTACCATATCAACAGTTCGAAAGAAGAAAAATCCCTGCTAGAATATCGAAAACTTGCCGCAAAAAAGAAATTGGCGATGCTCAAGTTGGAGGGTGGGCTCAGGAAGGCCTATTCCGAGACAGAAAACCACAGAAAACTTCTTCTGGCTGTCGGGAAGTCAATAAAATCAGCCAGGACCTGGCTCAGGCTTGAAAATGAAAATTTTGATATGGGAATCGGTGATGTGAAAAGGCTGGTGAAGGCATACCAGGCGTACTATAAACTAAAGGGAAGCGAAATTGAAACCCGCTACCATTATCTGCTTTCGCTCGCCGAACTGGCAAAGGGGGCGGGGGACATGGATCTTTTTCTTCTCTGGATACAGAACGGCAAAGTTGCAGTAAACGTAAAAGAAAAAAGAGAGTAATTACTTACAAGTACCCCAGCTTTTCACGGTCTCTTTCGCCCGCATAGGTAGGCTATAGCGAACAAAAGAGCCTGCAAAAATCTGCGGCACTTGTGAGCAATTACAGTTCAGAGGTAATAAAATCATATAATTGCTACCCCTGTGAGTAGTTGCAAAAAAGAAAAAAAGAAAATCATGAATAATATGAAATTTTCCATGGTGACAGGCAGTGTTGGAGTGGGCGGGTCTTCGGGGCAAACCTTGTTTGTCTGCCGGCTGATTGTTCTTCTTCTCCTGGTCTGTTCCGTACGCCTGCTTTACGCGGCAATCACTCCCCTGGATGTTATTCGCGGTTCAAATACGCTTGTTCTCGATATCTATGAGTCCTCCCCCGAGATCACCGGTAATGTGCTTGATGATATAACCAGGGTCATGGAAAAAGTAACGGATTTCGAGGAAATTGCTGACAGGGTAGTGCAAAAGACCTGTTCCACCGGGAACGGTCATTCGTGTGAACGATTGAAAAATGAATTCATAACTCTCCTTAAACTTAATGCCACCCGCAAACTCGGCAGATACCGGGCAGATCGTTTTGATTATCTCGGGCAGGAGGTGGAGGGGCGGACGGCCCGGGTGAAAACCATCGCCTGGTTTCAGAAGGAATCGGTGGAACTCGATTATATTCTTGAAAAGAAGACGGGCCGATGGATCATTGTCAATTACATTGCCGATGGAGTGGATACTATCCGTAATTACCAGAGTCAGTTCAGTCGGATTATCGCAAAAAAATCGGTTAATTTTCTTATAGAACGGCTTGCAAAAAAAAATCGGCTTTACAGAAAAGAACGTGAAAAATTGCAAAAACGGTGACCGGCTCTGTTCTGGATTTCTCATGCAGCAATTGTTTTTCTCCGGCGTCTGACTAATTGTTCTTCCGCGTATTTCAGCATATCTTCGGTATCGACATCCTGCCAGAACCCGTCACCGATATCCAGACTGTTCATCAGATTGTTTTCGCAGAGTTGTTGAACGCCTTCCGAAAGGGAGACATCACCTTTTATTTGGTAAATGCTCTCCAGTGCACTCAATAAACCCGGTGTGCAGACAAAGAGACCGGTGTCCACACAGTTGAAAATGTCCAGCTCTTTTCCTATTGACCGGATCTGTCCTTTCCGCTCAAGAACCTTGGTGGCATCAGCCATGTCAAATATCGTGTCAAGCTTATAATCCACGAGAAGGGTTGCTCCTCCGACAGGGGGAATATGATTCAGGGCCAGTTCCAGGAGGCCGGCTTCCATGATATGGTCGGCCATGGTCAGGATGAAGTCACTGTCCAGGTATTCTTTTGCGGCAAGAACTGAAACTCCGTTGGCCAGGACATAGTCGCGGTTGAAGGCAAACTTCAGTTCCATGGTGCCTGTATAATGTTGTTTTATATAACTGTGGATTGTTTCTCCCTCAAACCCCAGAACTATGATAGCCCTGTGGCAGGCCAGTTCAAGGTTTTTAAGGGTTCGCAGGAGAAGAGAAATGCCCTGAACCGGTACCAGGGGTTTGCTGCCGTAGCTTTTATTTACAAGACGAGAGCCGAGTCCTGCCGCCAGGACAACACCAGTCCGTTTTTTTTTGGTTTGCTGCATGCTTTTTTCACCAGTCCTGTTTCAGCCGGCAAGATTTAATAATTTCCGTAATTCAGTATAGATTCGGTTACAGTTATCCCTGTCTGTTCCGAGCATATATTTTGCCAGGAAGTTGTCGGCCTTTTCCCGGCAGCATTCAGGTTCTTCAAGTATTCTGTCCACATGGGTCATGAGCTCGGAAAAAGATCGGGCCATGAGGCCGCCATTTTCCTCTGGATTCAGTTTCCAGATATATTTTACCGAATTGACTTTTTTACTGTAAATACCAACAGGAGTGTATCTTCGCCACATAAATTCTTCATCACAGTCGGCCACGGGATAAATATGGATGGTGGGACGGCCTGTTGCGTAAAAAAGGTTGGCAATGGACGAAAAATTGGTTAACAGCCCGTCTGAGACCTGCATGTCGAGAAAATTGTCAGGAGAGTGATTTTTGAATTTGAGAACAATACTCCCATGATTTTCCGCAAGTTTATTGAGAGTCCTGAGGTAGCTTTTCGGGTATCTGAAGGAATCATGGAGCCGGAGAATGACATTGGTGTCACGGGCTTTGAGCCTGGAAAGGAGTTCGTGGAACAGCTCCTCGTCCTTACCCCAGTGGGCAAAAACTTCGCCGTAATGCCAGGTGGGAGCAATAAGAACAGTTTTCTTCCTGACCACGTCAAAGGGGAAAAACGGCTGGAGGAGTTCCCTGTCCAGGGGAACGCGCAGATCGTCGTGGCAGGCTGCCCCGGTAATACAGCAGTTTCGGGGATGAAAGCCGCTGATTTTTGTTCGATGATCAAAGTCCCATTGGCCGAAAGTCTGCCAGCGAAAGAAGTTATTGGGCTCCATGGCTGAACCCCAGCAACGTCTGATGGATTTATGGAGGTGGGCAAATTCATGAAGATCATTGGGGCCCTTCCAGCCAAAGCCGTGCCAGAGCATAAACCCCCGGGGAGACAGTTGCCGCAGCGGTACACGGTTATCCATAATGGTTATATCAGGTGAGAACCCGGGGATTCCGAAGAGATGGCTGTGCCGCCTTTTTTTTACTATTTCCGCGCGCAGGGGAAAAAGTGCCGCTATTCCTTCCCGGAGGTGAAGTTCCGGGTTGTCCATTATAATTTTGAGGGTGACCTTTGGGTGCCTGTCAAGGAATCGGGCAAGACTCCACAGGTCGCCGCCGAAGGTAGTTGCCCATATGAGTATTTTCAAGGTTGAGCTCCGTGGATCGGGGGTTTTTTTGATTGATCATCAAATTCGGTCAAAGTGGATAGGTGCCGGCATTATCAGGCGTGCCTGTGGTGAAAAAACATTGAAAACACCAGTTGACAGAGGGGTCACTTTGAAAAAAGGCATTTTGCCCGGTTTCTACGTTATTGAGAAAATGGAGATTTTATATATTGCTTTCTTAGTGGGAAACTGCAACAATCTCAACTTAATTCTTTTGGGAGTAAAGCGCAGGGGACGATGTGTCTGTCGCCAGGAGGAAAGAAATTGGCAGTAGACCATGGAAAACAACCGTTGCAGGCAACGGCATTGATAGTCGGAAAAATTCTTGCTTCCCTGTCGGAGGCAATTATTCCCATTATCCTGGTTCGTTTCCTGCCCATGGAGGAGGTGGGTATTCTCAGTGGTGTGCTGCTTGTTTATGCCCTTCTGGCACCTGTTTTTGCCACCGCTTTTCCCGATGCCCTTGTTTATTTTCTTCCCACCAGAATAGCAGCGGAACGGCGGGTGATTGCCATCAAAGTCGCTCTTATCATGTTGCTGATGGGGGTTGTTGCGGGCTTTCTACTTTTATCCCTTGGGCTTGTGGCCTTTTTCCTGCCTGGAGTTCTGGCCAGGATTACGGACAGTGTTGTTGGAGGTGTCTCGGTTATGGGGCCCTCGGGATTAAAATATCTGCTGGTATTGGCTTTTTACCCCCTGGGGGATTTTCCGGCACGAATGCTGCCCAATCTGCTTATCATTGAAGACCGGGCAAAGACGGCTGCCACGGTGGGGGTTGTCAAATCACTCCTGGCCGTTATCGCCATTCTTGTCCCTGTTCTTCTTCATCTTGACCTCTGGGTGATTATCAGCTGCTACAGCCTGTCCGGGCTGCTGTATGGCCTATTCCTGGTCTACTATCTCCTTGTTCTTTTTCCACGGACAAAGGGGAAGAAAACTGTTGTTGATGTCAGCGTGGGTCAGATTGTCAGGTTTGCCGTACCCATGGGGATCACGGAAGCGACGATGCTGCTTTATAATCGGGTGGATCAGTTTCTGGTCGCCCTGGTGTTTACCGCCTCCCTGGTCGCACAGTATAAAATCGGGGCCTGGCAGATCCCCTTTGTCACCTCAATTGCCTATTCCGTGGGGGCTGTATATACCCCCTGTTTCCGCACCTTGATGCATGAGGGAAGAGCGGAAGAGGCAATACGTATCTGGCGCCTGTCCATTGAAAAGGTGGCTCTTATCTCTGTGCCCCTGGGTCTGGTCTTTGTAGTGGGAGCCGAGGAGCTGATCGAACTTCTTTTTACGAGGGAATACCTGGGCGCGGCCATGGTTTTCAGGCTGTACTGTTTCCTTACCGTCGGACGTGTTGCCGCCTTCGGCAATGTGCTGGTTGCCGCAGGCAGGCCTGAACTGATCTTCCGGGTGGCGGTTCTCTCCTTTATCGCCAATATTTTTTTCAGTGTCCCGGCCATGTTCCTTGTCGGTCTTGAAGGACCGGCCCTTGGGACCTTGTTGGCATTTATTGTTCATGTGGTTCTGTTCTGCCGGTGTATAGGTCTTGCCACCGGGGTGAGAGGTCGGGAGGTTTTCCCCCTGGGCAGTTATCTGAAGACTTTGTCGGCTGGTTTTGCGGCGGCCTTTTGCGGGTTTCTGTTGAAGATGAATCTGGCCGGGAGTGCCGGTGTGCGTTTTACGGCGATTGCCCTCTGTGTGATCGGCTGTTTTGCCCTGTTCGGAACCCTGAGTGGACAGATAAAAAGGGAGGATTGGGATTTTATTCTGAGTCTTCCCGGAACGGTAATAAAGAGGCGAATGGCCAATGGCTAATGTTTCTCTTGTGAGTCTTGTGCCCCGAAGGTTCGAGGATGGTGCCTGGTCGGGGGTTCCTCGATTTGACTGGGAACTCCGCAGGGTTTTTCCCGACATTCTTTCCTTGAACACATCATGGAAAAACCGGTTCTACCTCTGGAAACTAGCTTACCAGGCGCCCGAAACCATAGTTATAACCGGTAACGAAACCTCTCTTCTTGTTCCTGAAAAGCTGCGTACCATTGTTGTTCATCATGGTTGTGCCCAGACCCATTTTGATCGTGATCCCCTGTGGCGCAGTATGAAAAACAGAAAAATCTGCCTTGCCCAGAAAAAGATGTATTTGAGAAATAATCGGTTTTTCGTGGCACCGTCCCGGTGGACTGCGGAGCAGTTTGTCTGTCATTACCGGGTGGCACAGCCGACGGTAATCCCGTCATGGGTGGAAACCATCGATGGAGTTTTACCCAGGGGAAGACCGGTTATTCTTGGAGACTGGAGAACCTGGAACAAGGGACAGGGTGAAATTATCGATAAATTGAAAGAAAAACTGCATGGTTATGAGTTCTGTCGGCTGGACTGCAGTTATGAAACCCGGAAAGATGCCTATCGGCGGGCCCACTGCTATCTCTGTCTCAGTCTGAGCGAAGGAGCCAGCTATGCAATGGCCGATGCTGAAGCGGCATGCCTGCCTATCGTCACAACCGATGTGGGCAGTTATCTTGAGTACCGTGACAGTCTGGTTATTTCCTGGAAAGAGCGTGGAGATGTTGAACAGGTGAGTAAAGCCTTGCAGAAGGCCCTGAATATGGAACGGCGGGAGGGTTTTTTTGATGGCTGGACCTTTGAGAAATGGAAAACTGCCTGGAAACAGTTTGTGGAACATGTGGCCGATCAGGAAATAATATGAAAAAAATTAAATGGTTGATAGAAGAGATTGAGCTGAATTATGCGGGGGAGGTTGCCCTCTTTGTTGCGGGTGAACTGGGGATGAAACTGTGTGAAAAAAGTGCTCTTCCAGACAGGATTGAGTCCTGGAAACCCACGGGCGGAAGATATGACCTTGTTCTTGGTGTTGTTCCTCCAGGACAGGAAATAATTGACGGGGCGGGTAAGGCTGTGATTGAATCCTGTCGCTATTATATCCATATCGGAGTCCCCCTGTCCGATGATTATACAGAGAGAGGGAGAATTGTTTTGCAGCATCGATTGGGTATCGGAGTGGATATGTTTGATCTCACGGTATACCAGGGGGATCTCTGCAGGGAACTTATCCGTATTGATGATTATCCCACAGGTGTTCGGCCGCTGGTTGAAGATATCAACATGATACATGAAGTTCTGCTTGAATTTGAGCAGCAGGAAACGGAGTATCGTCTCGGTATTGTTCCCGCCGTTCTGGATGACGACATGAAACATTTTCTCTCGGGTCTTCGGTACATGCGACCGGTTCTCCACGGATATGATCACGGATACCCACGTTTTTCAAAATACCTGATGGAGCATGGGGATCCGTTTAATCAGAAAGGAACGGTTGGTGCTTTTGATGAATTTGAACATGAAGATTCTTCTGTTATCTGCGAAAAACTGCAAAGGGGAAAGAAACTCCTTGAAAAGATTACAGGGGTATCGGTCGATGAGTATATCCCTCCCTGTAACAGGGCCGGATTCAGAACCGGAAATGTTCTGGAAGAGCTTGGTTTTAAAAGATATTATTCTGAAAAAAGAATTCCCCGTTGTCGCCTGGAAAGAATTGGATCAGATTTTTACGGCTGCACGTCTGACTTTCCAATAGGCCGGGAGGTCCGGGTCATTACCCTTCATGTCACCTGGGAGTATGATCAGGTCCGGAAGGGTGATTCACATTCTCTTGTCAATTTTCTTTCTTATCTGCAGCGCTGCCGGAAACGGAGGAGGGTGCTTGCTGAAAAAATGTTTTCTGATCTTGTCCGTATGATTGAAGCCGGTCTGACACAGGGATATTGCTGAGGTATGCGGGAGAGTTCTCTCCGGATCAGTTTTTCAAATTTTCGTCAAGTTTCACATGTTCCGCAAGAAAAGAATGGAAGGCATTCTGCCAGCTTTTTTCCTCCACCCGCACTCTGCCTTTTTTGCCCATTTTATGGCGAAGTTCCGGGTTGTCCAGCAGGGTCAGCAGACCGTTTGTAAAGCTTGTCACGTTTTTTGCCCTGGTGACCAGTCCTGTTTCCCCATTGACGATGACTTCTTTCGGACCGCCCGAATCACTGACGATGGCAGGCAGGCCGGAACCCTGGGCTTCCAGGAGAACGGTGCCGTAGGTGTCGGTTGTGGAAGGAAAGACAAAAATATCACTGCTGCGATAGATTTCCGCCAGTTTTTCTCCAACAATAAAACCGGTGTATACGACTCCCGGAAGATCAGCTGTTTTTTCTTTTAATTCGTTGAGATAGGGGCCGTCGCCCACGATGACCAGAGAGATATCTTCACGGGATGAACAGATTTTCCTGTAGCTTTCAATCAGGATATCCAGATCCTTTTCTCTGGAAACCCGTCCAACGTAAAGCAGAATGGTGTTGTCCCGTGCACCCCAGTTTTTCTTCAGTTCCATATTGGCCTTTCCGGGCTTGAAAAAGTCAACATCAATACCTTTGGCAAAGAGGTGGAGTTTTTCTTCGGCAATACCATGTTTAACCAGCTTCTGTCTGTATGCTTCGCTGAGTGTGAAAACCTTGTCCATTCTGCCATAGAAAAAACGGATCAACTGCCAGGCTGCCTGCTCCATGGTGGGATCACCGGTGAGACGACCCGTGTAACCGGGGAGGTCGGTGTGATAGATTCCGGATACCGGAATGGAGAGGAGGTTGGCGATCCACAGGCCCAGCAGTCCGATCGGTCCCGGGCTGGAAATGATCAGCCTTGTATATCCCTGTTGCTCACAATGGTGAATGAGGTCCAGGATCGGTGGTATGGCAAGGGTCATGGATTCATATTCCGGCAGGGGAAAATGAAAGAGCGGTTTAAAATTGATGAAATCCCCGTTGTAATCAGGTTCCACAGGATGACTTGTAATGGCGGTTATGGGAATAGTGCTTTGTCTGGCCAGTTCCGTGTATTTCCGGATGATCTGGGCAGCACCGTTCACATCCACCAGAGTGTCGGTAAACCAGCCCCATTTCTCTGCCTGGTGAGTTGGAGAATGTTGCAGTTTCCAGGTGGAACCAATTTCTTTCAGGTATTTATTATCATAGAAGAAATGTTTATATCCCATGATATAGGGGACCGCCGGCAGGATGCCGGGGACAATCAGAGAGAGTTTGGCGAAAGCCTCCGGAATATTGCCGGTCTGAATATGGTAGAGCCACTGGCCGAAGGAGTACCTGTAGAGGGTGTTAAAGATGGTGGAGATAAACCTGTAGGTTTCTTCCTGGAGATCCCGCGTGGGGTTGCGGTTAAACAGCAGATCGGTGTCCCGCCAGTCTGCCATCAGCTGTTTTACCGTTGATTTGAATGATTCCAGTTCAATGGCTGAGCCGACGGGCACATCCATGGCCAGACATTCACAATCGTCCTGCAGCTGCTGATTGAGAAATTTTTTCTGGGCAAAAAGAAAGAGGAGCAGGCGCAGGCGGATGAGTTTTTTGATGATATATTTTTTTAAAAATGATGGCCGGCGGCCGACAACGGTTTTTGTTTCACTGACCGAGGCCAGTCGGTTGATTATCTTTCGTGTTCGCGACTGGGGCCTGACTTTGGAGACGATTTTGATCAGCCGATCGTCAAAAGAGCCGGGTTTGCAATACTGGTCGAGAATGGCATTGATCCAGTTTGACTGGGTGGAGTGGCTGAAAGCCAGGGCTGTCATACTCTGGCCCCTGCCACGGCTTTTTTTCCCCCGTATACCGTCAAGAAAGGATTGATAATCTGCCGCTTCCTCCACTTCAGTCCAGCAGCGGCCCAGAAAAAAGGAGGAGTGATCATCAGAGCCGCCGATCCTGCTCTTCCTCCATGGTTCCTGGTCAACGGGAATGATATCATGTTTTTCCTGGAGGATTGTGAAAAATTCCGCATTGAGATTTTCAAAAAATTCCTGCTGCATGCGGTTGGCTGTTTCCATCTGCAGACCATTTATTTCCTCAAAGCAGTCAAAAAGCAGGAGAACCTGTTCCAGATGGTTCAATGTCAGTTTTCCTCTGTTGCAGTGAAAGGGATGAGGAACTGAAATCAGAATGTTTTCTTCCCTGGAAAAAGAGACAAATTCCCTGATGTCATGACGGAGTTTCAGGGCTGTCGCGAACTGCTGTTCGGTAATGTCATAGGCACAGAGGTGTATTTCTGCCGGTTCATATGGAAAACTTACTGTAAATTCACAACTTATAAAAGTGTCGTCATATTTTTCTTTCAGTTCAAGGCAGCCGTCTATCCGGTTATGGTCGGTGATGGTGACAAAATCCATTCCAAGGGCTTTCAGGCGATGATACAGTTCATCCGGTGGAGTATAGCTTTCCCGGGCCCCGAGTTTTCTGAATATCCAGTGGACCGGCTGGTCGGAATGGATTGAATGGCAGTGCATGTCAACTTTTGCCACTGTTATTCTCCCTTGTGTTATCTGAAGTTTTGGTGATCCACAAAATTGTATAGAAGGTGTTTATAATGAAGGATCATTCGTTCAATGGCCCGATCCCAGCTGCCGAACTTTCTGGCATAATTGTGTCCTCGTTCTGCCCACGGCTTGAGATCAGTGTCGCAGGTGTGTTTGATTTTTTTCAGGAAATCCTGTCGATCTCCACCCCTGTAGATGAATGGAGAGTTGAGATGTTTCAACCGCAGTCCTGTTTCTCCCCGGTCCGGACCGACTACCGTGAGTCCGGCGGCCATGGCTTCCAGTACCGAAAAACCAAATGTTTCATACTGGCCGGTTGCAAGAAATATCTGATGCCTGTTGAAAAGATTCGCCAGTTTTCTCCTTGAGGAAACAAAACCCGCAAAATGATACCGGGGATGGTTGATTGCGGCAAACTCTTTTTCATATTGTCCTCTGCCTGCCACAGTAATGGAGATATTCTCATTCTGGAGAAGTTCAGGGATACTGCTGAGAAGGATATCAATGCTTTTCTCACCATCCAGTCGTGCGGCATAGAGCAGGGTTCTTTTTTTCTGGTCCTGGTTGAATTTTCTCTTGTAATAAGTGTCAAGCATCAGCGGGTCACTGCCGAATGGCGCGTACCTGACTCGCTGAATTCCATGTTTTTTTAATTTATCAGTCAGCAGGAGCGAGGGAACCAGGGTCGTGTCAAATTTTTTCTGCATGGCAAGAAACAGTTTTTTCCCGGTTTCGGCAATGGTCTTTCCTGCGGGAATTTTTCGCTCAGCAAGCCATGGACTGAGGTAGGTGTCCGGTGAGTCGGAATGGAAAAAAGAGGCTCGGATCATCCTCTTCGGGAAGGGCGAGACAAGGGTGAATAATTCGGTCAGGTAGGAGTCCCCCGACTCAATAACGTCCGGCATTGTTCGGTATATGAGCTGAAATACCCGAAAATAATCGAGTAGAAACCTGTAACCTTCCGGGTCGGAAGTGATGGCTTTGCCACGAAGCTGGATAAGACGAACATTCTGCCCGACTCTCTGTTCCTGTCGTTTGGGGCCGGGATAGACGAGGATGTAGGAATCAGCCGGATTGGCCAGGAAATAGTCGATTTTTGCCTGGTGATAGGTCCGAATGCCACCTCCTCGGGGGCCGTAAAATGTATTGATATCCAGAAAAATCATCTAACTACCCGCAGGGTTAATGACTCTGTTTTCTGTTTCTGCTTTTTTCAAGGAGCCATGGGAACAGTACCAGGGATGTTATCCAGATACATGCCAGTCCCAGGGAAGCGAGGAGACCGATGGAACGCAGGCCGGGATGACTCGCAAAAACCATACCTGAATAGCCGGTGATGGTGGTTAGGGTACACACCGAAAGAGGTGTGAACAGTTCACGCTGGCAGGTGGTTGTATCACCTTTCAGCTCTTTCCAGCGCCGGTAATAATGAACTCCGGAATCAACACCCATACCTATGAGGGCAGGGAAGATAACGACATTGAAAAAATTGAGTTTGAAATTCGTCAATGCCATGATGCCGGTCGTCATGATCAGTCCGGTTACCAGGGGAAGTGAAATGAAAAGGCTTTCTTTCAACGAGCGGACCGAAAGAAAAATCAGCAGGAAAACCCCGGCAAATGAAAAGATGAGTGTCCATGGACCCTCGCCGATAACAGTCCAGAGGATTTCCGCGAACACAGGCATTTCTCCCACCGGTCCCTGGATCATGTCCGGCAATTTCAAATTATACATTTCCCTGGTAAAGGCCATGGCGTTTTTACCGTTTCCCCTTGAAACATTGGGATAGATCCCGGCCAGATAAAAGAGTTTGCCATCCTCGTTCTTCGCAGTCAATGAATTGAGAAGGTTTTCAGGCAGCATGTTGAGATCGGGGCCTTTTTCCGGCAATTGCCAGCCCCTGATGTCCAGCGCCCAGTTCTTGATGAGGGGATCTTTTATCTTTTTAATCCACCCCCCCTGGAGTTCCTCCTGTATCTGTCTGATGAGAGTGGCTCTCCGTAGTCTGTCTTCCAGGGTGGGAGCAAAGGTGCGAACCGAGGTCACTTTCTGAAAAAGGGACTGTTTCCGTTTCATGCTGGCGTTGACAGCCTGCAGGAGCAGGTCCATATCGGTGATATCTGGAGCAAGGTAGAGTGCACCGGGAGACATGTAGCGTGTCTTATAGACCTCCTTGTTTCGCTCATTGAATATTCTGTCCTGGACGATCTGTGGTTTAAGGTCGTTGAAATCATAGTTGAATTTCAGGTTTTTAGCGGAAAGGTACAGGCAGAGAGGGACAAGGAGGGTCGTGACTACTGCTGTTTTGGCAAAGAGTTTTTTCTTTTGGTTTTTCGGTGACGAAAGTGGTTTAACAAGCCCGAACCTGTGGGCGACCAGCATTGTCGGCGGCATAACGGTGACCATGGACAGGAGCATGATGAGGATTGTACCTCCACCGATAAGGCCGAATTCTGAAAATCCGCGGAAATCAGAAGCAGTAAGGACCAGGAGGGCCAGGCCGGTGGTCAGCCCAGAGGCCACCACGGAAACACCGGTCGATTTATATGTAAGGATAAGCGCCTGTTCCGGCGAATGCATACGCAGTTCCTGCTGGAACCGTTTTACGAGATGAATGGAGTAGTCTATGCCCATACCGAACAGGACAATCAAGAGAAAGGAGGTGATGATATTCAGATCACCAAGAACAGGAGGGACCAGGGCAAAGGCCCAGAGCAGTCCTGCTCCGAGAGGGTAGAGAAGAACCGGCAGTATGGAAATGGAGCGGAAACTGAGGATAAGAATCAGCACAACCGCGACCATTGTAATGGTACCAGAACGTTTGAGATCTGAGAGAATTACATCATATTCCTTGAGGTTGTTGATCTGGGAACCGCCGACTCCCGACCATAAGCCTGTTGTGGCGGTGATTTCCCGGCTGATGGTTTCCAGCTTTACAAGCAGGGTATGGAGATTGGCAATATTGGAGAAACCTGCCTTTGGCCGGATGAAAATGCCGATGATTTTTCCGTCTGGACTTTCATGGTAGCGAGTCAGTTTGGAATACCGGTCGAAGAGACGCCTGATTTCATCCTCATCTCTATCGTTAACTGCCGTAACACCATCTCCTTCTTCTGCAAGAAGATTCGTGGTGAACGGATTCAGTTCAGCCTTGATGGAAAGGGTGTAATCAAATATTTTTTCAAGATAATTTGTTGAAATAAGCAGGTAGCGAAAATGGTCAATAAAATTTTTGGGGTAGGTATAGGTCACGCTGCCGACTGTATCGATCCGGCCAACTCTTTCTGCTGTGTTCTCTACTGTTTCTAAAAGTTTTTTGCGGTTGTCAGCCCTGATGAGGATGGTGAAAAATCCGCCGTCGGAAACAGTTTTTTCCAGTTTTTTTGTCCACATGGCCGCAGGACTTGAATCCGGGAGCAGACGGATGACATCTGTATTGAGAGCAAGCCTGGAAATCCCGTAAAATGATGGCAGTGTCGGCAGAAAAGTAACGGCAAGCCAGATAAACGGGTGTCGGCGGACAGAACGCGCCCAGGCGCTGAGAAGATTTTGCAGCTTCATACGCAGTTTTAGAGTGCCTCATGGTCTCCTGAATCTGGAGTCGTTTCACATTGATACGGTTTGTTTTATATATATTGCCTAAAGGCATCTTGAAAATTGCCTTTTTGTCCGCTTTCTCCGTTACAGGAAAATGAAATATACTCACATATGCTGCACGTTTCATTTTTCTGCCAGAACAGGGCTTGAGTAAAACAAAATCGACCAGCTCGACACTGATTCAGGGTATGGAAATTTTGGTTGAGCTACTACTACTCAGAAGGGGAGAAAAAATCAATGTCTCAAATTATAACCAAATCTATCTATGAAACCCGGATTGTCATTAGAGAGCCAGATAAAACAGGTTCAGCTCCTGTCCGGAATTGTAAGGAGAGAAATTCAAGGCATTGTTAAGAACTTTTCCAATGACTCAGAAAAAATTATCTGTATAATGATTTTTCTGATTACCCATGAAACTCAGCCGGATTGGGAATGTGCCTGATTTATCAGGCTGGGCTGCGGTCAAAAATCACTGGATATCTCAATTGATAAGAAGTTCAAATAAATAATTGCCCACCAAGCTCATTTTATAACCAGTATGATGTGATTTTTGAAATACACCTGATAAAACAGGCACATTCCCAGACTCATAATTTTCAGGCTGAGTTTCGTACGTAATCAGAATAATTTCTTTCAAATTATTCAGTTCGGGCAGGTTGGTGTAGCCTTTATTTATTATTTCAGGTAATGATTAATCTGATTTTTACATTTTCAGAAGTGCAGGGTTAAGTTTTATTGTTTTCTGGTTACCCGTGAAACTCATCTGAAGTAATTGGTCGCAGCAGTAGTAACTTTGTGATTTTATTAGCTTTGATTGTAATTGTTTACAGGTTACGCAGATTTTTACAGGTTCTTTTGTTCGCTATAGCCTACCTGTGCGGGCAAAAGGGACCGTGAAAAGCTGGGGTGCCTGTGGGCAATTATAATCTGAAGTCGTCAGCGGATGAACCGAATTGGGGCGAGTCATTTTTGAAATACGCTTGATAGAACAGGCATATTTCCAGGTTCATAAGTTTCAGGCGGAGTCTTGTGCGTAATCAGGCATTTGTTTTGTAGCCAAGGGGGATAATGGCTGAGTTACCGGATTCAACCATCTTTAAGGGGGAATGTGTCTGCAGTGAACAGGAGTGTTACAGCGTCACTTGGTATTTGTCTGGGGGCTTCGACGATTTCAGTTGTCGAAATTGCCGAGCGGGACGAAAAAAGGAAGATTGTCAGCAGAACTGGAAAGCCCCATCTCGGTGATGTGCGTGGTACGTTGCGGGAGCTACTGGCCGGAGTCAGTTCTCTGGAAAAAAAAAGAATCTGTGTCACAGGGAGGCAGTTAAGGCATTCTGTCAGGTTCAGTTCCATTTCAGAGCCCGAAGCTGTTGAGCTCGCTGTCAGGCATATTCTACCGTCCGGTCATCCTTTCAGGGTGATCATCAGTGGAGGTGGAGAGACTTTCATGGTCTACTACCTTGATGATTCCGGCTGCATCCAGAACATCAGAACGGGTAATAAATGCGCTTCTGGTACGGGAGAATTTTTTCAGCAGCAGTTGCGGAGAATGGATATCAGTTTGGAAAGTGTTTCGTCCATGGATATTCCGGAAAACCCGTTCAAAGTGTCGGGCCGCTGCTCTGTCTTCTGTAAAAGTGACTGTACCCATGCCCTCAACAAGGGAATTCCGAAAGAATCAGTTGTGGCCGGTCTGACATTGATGATGGCCGACAAGCTGGAGGAACTCTTTAAGGAGTTACCGGTCCGCCATGTATGCCTGGTTGGTGGATGCAGCAAAAACAAGGGGCTTGTCCACTATTTGGAAAGTCGTGTTGATGAGCTGCTCGTTCCTGAGGATGCGTCATTTTTCGAAGCACTGGGGGCAGCCTGCTGGGCGCTGGAACATGAGACCCTGCCATTTCCGGGGGGCGAAAAAATTTTCACTGCCAATCTTTCCCGTTTTTCCTGTCACAGGCCGTTGAAGGATTTCAATCATCGTGTTCATTTCAAAACCAGACCCCATGGCAGGGCCCAGTCCGGTGACAGTACGATTCTCGGTCTTGACGTGGGGTCAACAACCACCAAAGGTGTGATTTTTCGCTGTTCGGACAGAAAGATACTCGCATCGTCTTACCAGCGGACAAACGGTGATCCGATCCGCGCCTCAAGAAATGTTTACAGGGCCCTGGCTGCGGAGTTGAAGGTGGCAGTCAGCATAGAAGGACTTGGAATTACCGGGTCGGGAAGACAGATTGCCGGGTTGCATGGATCTGCTACGGCTGTTATCAACGAAATTACAGCCCACGCGACTGCCGCGGCATTTTTTGATCCCGAAGTGGATACGATCCTGGAAATAGGTGGGCAGGACGCCAAATATACCTATCTGACAAATGGTGTGCCGAATGATTACGCCATGAATGAGGCCTGCAGTGCCGGAACCGGTTCTTTTCTGGAAGAGTCGGCAAAGGAGAGTCTCGGGCTCGATGTCAGAGAGATTGGAGATGTTGCCTGTCGCGCGGAAAATCCACCAAATTTTAATGACCAGTGTGCCGCTTTTATCGGTTCCGATATTAAAAATGCGGTCCAGCAGAATATCAGTATGGAGGATATCGTCGCCGGACTGGTTTACTCGGTCTGCATGAATTACATCAACAGGGTGAAAGGGAATCGCCCGGTGGGCAGGAAAGTTTTTGTTCAGGGTGGTGTCTGCTATAATCGTGCTGTCCCTGCCGCCATGGCGTCCCTCACCGGCAGGGAGATTGTTGTGCCTCCTGACCCTGGATTGATGGGGGCTTTCGGGGTTGCTCTGGAGGTTGAGAAGCGGATAGAACAGGGGTTGCTCGAAAAGGGCAGTTTTGATCTTGAGTATCTGGCGGATCTTTCGGTTCGATATGGAAAAAGTTTTACCTGCGGGGGGGGCAGGGAAAAATGTGATCGGAAATGTGAAATTGCTCTGATCAAGGTCGGAGCACAGACATACCCTTTCGGAGGAATCTGCAATCGGTACGATAACCTGGCAATCGGCAGGAAGGAAGATGTTTCAGTCTTTGATCTGGTCGCCCGGCGTCAGGAACTGGTATTCGGTGGAGAAAACGAAGAGAATGGAAATCGACCGAAGGTGCGGATGAACAGATCTTTCCTGGTGAACACCTATTTCCCTTTTTACAGGACATATTTTGATCGTCTGGGATTTGATCTGGTTCTGCCCGGACGAGTGGATCCTGCGGGGATTGCCAGAAAAAAATCATCATTTTGTTATCCGGTTGAAATTGCGCATGGCTTTGTGAAAGAGATGCTGGAACTTGAAGCGGAGTACACCTTTCTGCCTCACCTCAAGGGTATCCCGTCCGGGGAAAGCGATACCTCGTGCACCTGTGTCTTCGTCCAGGGTGAACCATATTATTTGAAATCCACCTTCACAGAGCTGGATTCGCCCCGCACCCTCAGTCCGGTGATTGATTTTTCCGAAAGCCTCGGTAGTAATCGGAAAAAATTTGTGGAAATAGCCAGACGGTTGGGATGTTCCGGCAGAGAAGGCAGACGGGCATTTGATGCAGCCTGCAATGCTCAGCAGCAGAACCGGATAGCCATGAAGGTCATGGGGGAGCAGTTTCTGGCGGAACTGGAGAAGAATCCTGAAGATATCGCGGTAGTTCTTTTCGGCAGGCCCTACAACAGCTTTGTACCGGAGGCAAACAAAGGAATTACTTTGAAATTTGCCTCAAGAAATGTGCGGATTATTCCCTTTGACATGCTCCCTTACGATGAAGGAGGGCTGGGAGAAGGAAGCAATATGTACTGGGCCATGGGAAACATGCTGATGAAGTGTGCCCGTTTTGTGCGCTCCCATCCCCAGCTTTTCGGCACCTATATCACCAATTTCTCATGCGGACCGGATTCCTTTGTTGTCACCTATTTTCGCGACATCATGGCTCAGAAACCGAGCCTTACTCTGGAACTTGACAGCCACACCGCCGATGCGGGAATAGAGACCAGAATTGAGGCCTTCCTGGATATTGTCGCCTCCTATCGTGTGCTGCAGCAGAGACCGAAAAAGATCAGGAAACAAAAGGGTTTTACTCCTGCCGCAATGGAATTTCACGGAGGTATGGCCTGTATGCGCAGGTCGAGCGGGGAGCTGGTCCCCCTGACCGACGGGAGGATTCGGGTGGTTCTGCCCGCCATGAGCAGGTTTGGCACACCCCTTATTGCCGCTGTTTTTTCCAGGGCCGGTATCCGGGCCATGGCTCTGGAACCGGCAGATGAAGAGGTGTTGAAACTCGGACGTGGAAATTCAAGCTGTAAGGAGTGCCTGCCCCTGCAGACAACTGTCGGCTCGATTCTCAATTATCTTGAACACGACCGGCCGGATGGGGAATTGACTGTCTATTTCATGCCCAGTGCACCGGGACCATGTCGTTTCGGCCAATATAATGTTTATACAAAACGGGTTATCAGTCAGCATGAGTTTGAAGATATCGCTGTATTTTCACCCACTTCAAAAAACTGTTACGGTGGTCTCGGGACCGACTTTTCCCTTGCCGCCTGGCGGGGGGTGGTCATTGGTGATCTTTTCGATGAGATGTGGGCAACCCTGTTGACCGCAGCTGTCAACAGGGAAGAGGCGCTGGATGTTCTTGACGGTATTTTTTCGACGATAAAAAACAGTATTGCCGGTGAGTGGCGGGAACTGGCCCGGCAACTTAAACAGGCGGCTCTGGAACTTTCAGAAATTGAACTTGTTCAGCCATACGAAACTATTCCCAAGATTTCTCTGGTGGGAGAAATTTATGTCCGCCATGATCCCATATCGCTGCAGCAGCTTGTAGAAAAACTGGCATCCCGCGGGTTCATTGTTCGGACCGCTCAGAACAGTGAGTGGTTTAAGTATCTGGACTGGTTGATAAAAAATGGTATTCTGGGCGAACGTTCTCTCTCATTCTGGTTTGGCTGTCTAGCCAAAGAAAAGGCTGATGCAAAAATCAGAAGACTGCTGGCTCCCAGTGGGCTTTTTCATAACGGTGATATGCGGGTAAACCATGTGGTCAAAGCAGGAGAGAAGTATATTTCATCTCAGTTACGGGGAGAGGTCATTCTTACTGTCGGTTCCGCGTTCCATGATATGCTTAATCCCGCCTGCGGTATCATATCCATAGGACCTTTCGGTTGTATGCCGGTTCGTGTAGCAGAGGCCATTTTGAATGAGAAATTCAAGGTGGGTGAGAAGAGAAAGCAATTGAACGGCCGCGCATCTCTGCAACTACCCGCTGATGATGAACGTAAATTTCCCTTTCTTGCCATTGAAACTGATGGCAACCCTTTTCCCCAGATTATCGAGGCCCGCCTGGAGGCTTTTTGTCTACAGGCAGAACGGTTACACAGGGAGATGCTGTCAGGGAAATGAGCATATTCATGAAGCTGTAATTACTCACAGGCACCCTTTCCAGTGATCAGGTTCATTTTGCTGTTCCATTTCTGCGGGTTCTCAGTAATTCAACAAAGGCTTCCAGCCTGGTGGTAATGTGGGTGTCTCCTATCGAATCATAGGAAATTGACGCGATCGGGATGTTGTTGTGGTTGGCACGTATTTCCGGAAAAAGGGCATCGGAAGTAAGGCCGACCATGCAGTTATGACACATTACACTGAGAATACCGTCCGCACCCATTTTGATAAAGTCCAGGGTTTTACCAAGGTTCTGGGCAAGGTAGCCGTCGGACTGGTTGCTGCAGTAGGTGGATGTGTTACGGAACCAGTCGAGTCCCGAACCGTCAAAACTGATTTCCGGGTTGTTGGGAAAGAGTCTGCGGATACGGGCTGCCTCTCTGAGCTGGACGGTTGACTGGACAGTGCGTTTAAGAGCTGTTCTAAATCTTCTGCTGTAGATATCCTGGATGGGGTCCGTCCAGGCATCATAGAGCTGGCCGTCCAGCATGAAGGGTGGAGCGAGCACCTGGCATCCGAGTTCCTCCAGCCTGTCATACAGTCCCTGGTTGGCCAGGGGGTTGACGCGGGTGTAGATATCGCCGACGATACCGACTTTAAAACGTTTCTCTTTGGAGCTCAGGTCTACGGGCACGGCCTTCATGATGGAAACACCTTTTCTGATATTTTCGTAAACAGAACCCTCCCGCACCCCGGTCCGGATCCAGTCTAAGGCCTGTTTTTTTGCCTCGGTAAGATCAGCTTTCCGGAGTGCGTAAGGGTGAAGGGCTACGCTCCAGCGCCAGAAGTAATCACAGGCGACAATTCCCCGCCACAGTTCCATCAGGTCGGACAGGGACATGACTCTGGGCAGTTCAGAGCCATACGGGTTCCATACGAGCAGCTCATGGGCGTCAAGGTCCGTGAGAACACGGGAAAAGGCGTGAGCATAGTGGGCTAGCAGGCAGGGACCTTTGGCCGAGGTGATAAAGAATCCTTTTCTGTTCTGGGGCAGAGAATTGTCCCGGGCCCATTTCACCAGGTCTCCCAGGATCATCGCATAGGGGCTGCATTCGCCTCCATCGCAATACTGCTCTCCCAGGATACGGGTTTCTTCCGTGGCCGGGGGCATCATGATCACCGACATTTCCGCCCGCTCCAGTGCTCCTGCAAAAGCATAGACATGGTCAGCGAAATAGGGCATGGCAATGGTTCTGCCCTTGAGGCGTTCGGGGTGCCGGAGGGGAATATTCTGTTTTTTTGTCCGGGCGCCTGTTTTCAGGGAATTGCCTGAGAAAATGGCATCGGCGAAAGCTTCCAGACGGGTCTCAAGTCCAGCCTCTCCGCTGTGTCCATCCAGTTCAATCTGCAGGGAAAGACGGTCTCCAAGGACCTGGCGCAGGCTTTTGGCAATGAAAGCGTCCGGCCCGCAGCCGTAATAAGAGAGAAAGAGCGGGTAGGCCCCGGCAACAGCTTTAATAGCTGCCGCTGCGCGTATATGTTCGGTACCTGTCTGCCACTGCATATGACTGAGTTCGGGGGGAACTGTACTGTCAGCCAGAATGGTATCATAAGGTACCGGAGTCAGTCCCAGTCGTTCAAGCCTGCGGCTTATCTGGATATTGAGAACCGGGTCATAGAGTGTATAGGAGCGACCGAACAGAACAACAACCGGTTGTTTCGCTGTTGCGTTGCCGAGAGTTTTCAGGCCGAGCCGGGAGGATTGTTCTTTGATATTCTGCAGTCTGGCTTTTGCTTTTCGAAAAGCCTGGCGGATTTGGCTGCGGGAAAAATTTCCTAGTGGTCTCATAGCCTTGCAGAGGGATTGTATCGCAAGTTTTTCCCGTTCCTGGTTCATGGGGATGGATGGATGGAGCAGGGGAAGTCGGCGTTTGTTCGCCCGGTCCGCAAAAGTTGCCCTGATAACTGAGCCGAGCTGCAGGGAATAGATGCAGTTAATCAGTCTTTCAGCAACAGGATCCTTCAGGCGGGGGTCCTGTTCCATTTCACCAAAAACCGGAACGAAAAGGGCTTTTGCCCCTTTTTGCAGGATCATATCAACGTGGGAGAGAGCGATTTTCACAGGCATGCACTGTTCTGCACGGCTCAGGGTGACGCCATGTTGAACAGAAGATGGTGTGCTTGGTGGAGAAAGCGCGATCTGTAGTCCCAGTTCAGAGAAAAATGTCCTGAGAAAGGGGAGCATGTCCCATGTCTGATGGGCGCGGGGTATTCCAATGGTCTGAGGGCTGAGAGGTGTTTTTTCTTCGTCAAATTCCCAGAGGTGAATTCGTTTGTCCAGCAGGTTGCGGGGGCGGTGAATATCAGCTTCGCTGTCGGACGGTTTGGTATTCTTTTCACTCCAACGACCACAGCCGTCTCCTGTATAAAATTTCAGATTGTCAAATTCCAGTTGCCTGACAGAGCAGCTTCCTCCACACCCGTTGCAGGTGAACAGAAGGTTTTTCCTGAGTTTGAGTGGAATGGTGAGGCTGGAGAGATCATGTTCTTTTCGAAAAAGAGTTGTACGGCCGGCAACCAGGGCGGCTCCAATGGCTCCGCTGAACGGCCCCCATGGTGAAGCTGTGACTTTTTTTCCCGTGAGACGACCAAGTTCATCCGTGATTACGCGGGAACGGGATACACCACCTGCAAATACAATATGGCTGCCTGTTTTCCTGTGTCCCACCACCTTTTCTATATAATTGCGGGCTACGGCATGGAGGAGACCCCTGCTTAATTTTTCCAGGGTGACACCCTGCTGCATTTTGGCCACCAGGTCGGAGTCGATAAAAACAGTACATCGATCCTGCAGATCGACAGCATGTTCCGTCATGGCGGCCATATGGTCCAGCTCTTCGACATTGAGTCCCAGTCTTTTTGATTCTTCAAGAAGAAGTGAACCGGTACCGGCGGAACAGGCAGTGTTCAAGGAAAATTCCTTGATCTGATTGCCTTCGAAACGGACAAATTTGGCATCCTGACCTCCGATTTCAAAAATGGTGTCAACCTTCGGGTCCAGCATGCGCATGGCGGTGGTATGGGCCGTGATCTCGTTTACCGCGATATCAGCTTTGAGTAGTCTGGCTGCCAGTTTTCGACCGGAACCTGTGACACCGACAGTACGGACTCTTCTGTTTACCAATACCGGGCTTTTCCGGAGTTCAGTCAGGGCCCGGGCCAGGGCTTTCAGGGGGTCCCCCCTGGTAAAGGCGTAATATTCATCGAGAATGCTTTTGCTGGAAACTATGGCCCATTTGATACTTACACTGCCCAGATCAAAACCTATGTCCACTGTTTTTCCCGGTTCCACGGAGGATGGACGGGAAGGAGGCCGTATGGTTTTTGGAGCGTCAGTGAAGGAGGCGGCGGGAGCACAGGCTGTTTTTTTTGCCGGGGACAGCATGTTGAGCAGTTCCCGAATTGTTTTTTGTGAACCGTCTGTTTTTTCCTCTCTGGCCCGTAAAGCAGCACCGATGGCCCCCAGTAAACGATGATCGGGCGGCACAATCAACTGGTCTTTCTTCAAATTCAAAACTGTGAGCAGGGCCCGGCACATTCCACGGTTGGCGGCCACACCGCCGGTAAAAAAAAGAGGGGGGTGAATTGTCCTGCCATGTATCAGGGTGCCTATGATATTACGTACAGCACTTTCACAGAGGCCGAGGGCCAGCTCGTCACTGCCTGTTCCAGTCTGCTGATGGTGGATAATATCGGTTTTTGAAAAGACAACACAACGACCGGCCACATGGGCAGCCCTTTTCGCCTTTTGGGCAAGTTCTCCAAGTTCGGCAACAGATATGCCGAGTCGGGCTGCCTGGCCGTCAAAAAAAGTACCTGTACCGGCTGCACAGAGACTGTTCATGGAGTGGTCCAGGACCTCTACTGTTCGGTCTCGACGCTTGAGGGTAATGAATTTGGAATCCTGACCACCGATTTCAAGCAGGGAACATGCCTTATTTTCAGGCAGCAGGGGGGCTGTACCCATGGCGTGGGCGGTTATTTCATTCACGCTGACTGCCTGGAGAGTTTCCGCAAGAATGGTTCGTCCTGATCCGGTGACACATACGCCGGCCAACGAACAGTCTGGATATTTTCTGTCAAGTTCAAGGAGAGCCTTTTCAAGCGCATGGTTTGTCCGGCCCCTGGTGAGAACAACAGTTTCAGCCACGGTTTTGCCGTTGTGGTCTGTTATGACTGCATCCAGACTGATTGAGCCTGCGTCTACTCCAAGGTACATTTTTGTCATTTTCAATATGTCATTTGCGGTTTTAAAATTGTTGTCAGAATTTCCCGATCTGTGTTTCCTGCGGCAGCCTCCGGGGGGGATGTCTGATGTTATCATTTCATCGCGTGTGAGAAAAAACAGTATTTCCAGTTTATAACCGAAATCCTTCGAGATGAAACGGTCAAAATCAACCTGGTGCAGGTCGGGTCGGGTTCGTGTCACTCTTATTTCGGTAGTGGAATCGATGAACCGGGACTACTGTCAGGGGATGCTGAAAGTTTTCTGCGAACTCAACAGGTGTAACTCCTCACAGGGGTAACAACTATCTGATTTTATCATCTTTGAACCGTATTTGGTCGGAGGTGCCAAAGATTTTTCTTATTACCCATGAAATTCAGCCACATCCCCAGGTTCACAAGTACCAGGCTGAGTTTTGTCCGCAATAAAGATTTCTTTATCAAAAAATTACTATTGAAACTCTGATAATATGCTATCCTGTTGTTAATATGAAAAATTGAATCCGTGATGGCTTTGCGATATTTTCGTGTGATAACATCACGCCAGGTGAACATGAAATTCATAAGTTCACCTTGAAAAGATAAATTTTTTCAAGGTGGGAATAATTAGGTCTGTTTACAGAAAAATCAGGCAGTTTTACCAGCGGATGCTTCCGGATTCAGATGAAAATTCTAGTTTTTTTGACGGATGCAGGTTAATTCTTATTGCGGAATAAAGTGGAGTGGCAGATTAAATGCCTTTTGAACTCAGTGTAATACTTACTTTTCTGGTTTCTTTCTTTTCGGCGTTGTTTGTTTTGCCTAATTTATCAATTATTGCCAAAAGAATTGGTCTGGTGGATGTACCCAATGAAAGGAAGATGCACCATGTGCCACAGCCACTTGTCGGTGGTATCGGTATTATAATTTCAGCGACATTCAGTTCCCTGATTTTTGTACCCCTGGGGGGGATGAGAGGGTATTTTTCCGGGCTTGCCCTGCTGCTTCTCGTTGGATTTTTTGATGATTTTCTCGAACTCGGACATCGGAAAAAATTTCTTGCGCAGATTGCAGCAACAAGTCTGCTGATTTATCTCAGCAAGGTGCAACTTCACACTTTTGGTGACCTGCTTGGCCTTGGAGCGATCGTTGTCCCCGCTGTTGCCTGGATTATCTGGACTGTGACTGTTTTCTGTGTTGTGGGGGTAACCAATGCGGTCAATATGATAGACGGGCTTGACGGGCTGGCTGGTGGTTTTGCCTTTATCGCCTTTATTGCATTCGCCGTCCTGGCATCCTTGTCATCAGATAATACCTTGATGCTGCTGAATCTCGCACTCGCCGGTGCTGTTCTGGGTTTTCTGAAATTCAACTGGGCACCTTCTGAACTGTTTATGGGTGATGCGGGCAGTCTTTGTCTGGGTTTCTCCCTGTCATTCATGGCCATCGCCCTTACCCAGGGTGAAATTTCAACTATTTCGCCAATAATTGTCCTGCTCGTGTTAGCCGTTCCGATCGCTGACACCCTTACTGTTATGTTGAAACGGATTTTTGAGCGCAAAAGTCCCTTTAAGCCTGATAAAACTCATTTTCACCATATTCTGGTAAAACATGGCTGCAGTGAAAAGCAGGCTGTAAAAATACTTCTGACTTTGGTAATCATTCTTTCCGGGGTTGGTATTGTAGGCGGCATCCTGAAATTGCCGGAATTTTTCCTTTTCGGAATTTTTCTCATTTATTTCCTCTGTAACTTCCTGGCTGACGGGCTTACAGAAAGAATTGCCGGAATGATAAGAGCCTTCCAGAGAAGGGAAAAACCACAGAACTGCCCGGCGATTGTCCACTCTTTTTTGACAAGACTGAGAGCCAATCGTTTTTTCCGGGGAGCTGTCAGATACGAAGTTGAGATGGCCATAACCTGTTCAAGTTATTTTTCTGAATTTGCCCTAGACGGCACCCTGCTGAATATTTCCAGAACAGGATTTCTTGCTAATATTGACAAACTTGGGTTTGTCTGCAGGGAATGTGTGGTGACAATATCTTTTCCTGGAACGGCGGAAAACCAATTGATTGATATACCCGTGAAGCATTTATGGATGTCCCGCCGAGGTGAAAAACGGTACCATGGTTTTAAATTTCTTGACCTGGAAAAGAATCAGAGCCTTATTTTGCATGGATTTATCGATAATCTGGAAAAAACCGCACCCCGAAACAGGTAATCCGAACTGTTTGGGTCGTTTTTCCGGAAAAATGTTTTTCGAAAAACAGGACAAAAAGATGGCTGAAAGGGATTGACATTTAAAAGAATTGTAAATACACTGAGATGAACGGTGATGGAGGGTGTGTCTGTTTTTGGCTCATTATTTGCATAGATATTTTGTAAAGATTTATCGGCAGCAGAGAGTCGGAAGCGTTGTTCCGATTTATTTTAAAGGAGGGCCAGATGAAGAGAATTTTGATCTCGATAATTTCAACTGTATTGTTCTGTACCGTGGCATTTGCAGAATGGCAGGTTGATTTTGAAGATAATTTTTTTAATAAAGGCATTGATCAGGCGGTTATAGATGCTTTGAAGGAAGGTGCTGAGCCTGATGCAATAGTAGAAAGAGGACTGGCGCTTGAAGGGTTGAATCCTCAGAACCTGGTTGTTGCGCTCTATTGTGCCGGTGTCAAGGGACAGGATGTGAGAGAGGCGGCAATGAATCATGATATTTCAGAAATGATTATTACAGCCGGCTACAAGAAGAGTGTCGCCGAGTGTGGAGATGCCGTGGCTGACAGTCAGGCTTATACACCTGTAACTGCAGGTTTTTCTGGTGGAAAATCAGCGGGAGGAGGAGGGGGATCCTTCGCCAGTCCGTCCACTTTTAATTGATCTTATTCTGGGAAAACGCAACCTGAATCCGGCAGGGCAGAGAAAATGGAAAAGGTCCAGTCACTCAAAAAGTGACTGGGTGAATTTGCCGAAAATATCGTAATGCAGTGAGATATGGCAGAATGATCCTTTTTTGTTTCTGGAGTGCAGGATTCAGGTGCAAATAGGCTGATCAGT
>NZ_JBPLBA010000112.1:0-13434 GCF_054039375.1 Desulfomarina sp.
ATGCGGTTGCCATTTTTCATTTTCTCAAGTGCAGGATTCAGTCGTAATTTGGAAAGTGGTGTCTTGCAGATTATGTTCAGAGCTATTTTATTCAATATTGCTTAAAAAAGGTTGACACTCAAAATCAAAGTATATATATTCGCTCCCACAATTCGGTATTTGAGCAACAGCAATACAGGAGTGTTTTTCTGCTGTCTGTACGATGGAAATTAACGAATCTGTCGGGAAACGCTGCTGTAAAATACTGTGTGATCCTCGGTAGCTCAGTTGGTAGAGCGGGTGGCTGTTAACCACCTTGTCGGCGGTTCGAGTCCGTCCCGAGGAGCCAGAACTTTCAGGCTCGAATTTATTTCGAGCCTTTTTTGACTGTAGTCGGGGCGTAGCGCAGCCTGGTTAGCGCGCCTGCCTTGGGAGCAGGAGGTCGTAGGTTCGAATCCTACCGCCCCGACCATCGAATAAAAAAAGCCAATCACTGATTCAGTGGTTGGCTTTTTTTATTCCTGAACAATGAACCTTTCTTCCAGGTATCGGCACTAACATTATAAGGTCATGTTGTGATGGAGACGATGCCGGTCATATTTCCTTCCACAAGAATCTGTAAACATACGAATAGTTTGGAATACAATATGGCGGTTTCAATATCGCGAGATCGAGACTGGTGTCTGTAAAAAGATTTCTGGCTACGCATAAAACTCAGCCTGATAAAACAGGCACATCCTCAATCCGGCTGAGTTCCATGGGTAATCAGAAAAGGATTTATTTTCTTGCTAATCAGATCAAGGGGAGGGGTGAAATGAAAAAACAAACAGGTCGCAGATGGTTGCAATTGGCAATACTGGGGGCGGCAGGCCTGTGTCTTTCTGTAACGGCTGATGCACTTATCATCGATACAACCATTCAGGGGAGTGACGCCATCTGGCTTGCTGGCAGGACTGATTTGACTATCCCGCCGGCAAGTGATCCATGGCCCGGTGGATTGCGCCGGCATGGTTATCCGACTCCGGAAGAAATACAGGAAACGATGCCGCAGGGTTTTGCGGTCAGCGCAGGAGATACAGTGCGGGTTCTGGATCCGACAATCGGGGGGATCAGTTTTTATAATGGTTTTGGCGGCACAGTTTACGGGCCTGATGGAAACGGTTCGCCGGGAGTCAGCCATATCAGTTCTTTCGGTGGGATCAGCGGTTATATTGGGACACAGGGTGCACTGGTCGGACTGTTTTTAAATGATGATATTCCAAATGGTGCAGCTCCAGCCACACTTGATTTTTCAAACTCTGGTCTCGGGGTAGATTTTCTTACCCTTTCACCCGGTCTCGGTCAGGTTTTCTTTATCGGCAATGGAGTGACATCCAGCAATGACTTTCAGGAGTTTTACGCGCCTGTCGGCGCAACCAGGCTGTTTCTTGGAATAACCGATGCTTTTGGGTTCAATGGCAGGCCTGGTGCCTTTGATGATAATGACGGGTCTTATCGGATCAGGGTTGGAATAAATGAAGTGCCGACTGATCCCGTACCGGAACCGGCTGCGATGATCCTGTTTGGTGCAGGTCTCGTAGGTTTGACTGGATTGAGGGTGAGAAAAAACAAGCAATAAGGTAAATCCTGAATCCGGCATCAGGGACGTTCAGGGATTCTGGTCATTTTTTCCAAAATAAAGAGAAGGCAGCGTTGAAAAGTTGCCTTTTGAAAACGGGGACAGCAATGTTCCCGTTTTTTTTATCCAGGCTGAAGGACAGGGCAAGGTCTCTTGACTTTTTCAATGTCTCCTGTAGATTATATTTCCACATGCATCGGAGAATCGGCTGCATGCGGATAATTGGGTACATTGGCCGTTTTTGTTCACGTTGACGGGTACATGTACATTCTATTCTCAGGGCGGGGTGGAATTCCCCACCGGCGGTAATTTCTGATAGGAAAAAGCCCGCGAGCGCCTGTTCTTCAAAGGACAGGGTCCAGCAGATCTGGTGAGAATCCAGAGCCGACGGTTACAGTCCGGATGGGAGAGGATAGTGCAATGGGTGATTAAAAGATTCGCCCTGTTGCCGCGGCCTGACGTTCGTCTGGTCGTTCTTTGCTCCTTTTTGCCCTGGTTCTGGTATATGAAAGGAGAAATTACCATGAATCAGTCTCTGGAAGAACAGTTTGGAAGTTGGCATAGTCGTGTTGAATCGGCATTGGCTGCATTACGCGCAGGCGATGGTGTGTTGCTGGTTGATGATGAAGATCGGGAAAACGAAGGAGATCTTATCTATTCAACAGACCATCTGACAGAAGTGCAAATGGCGCTGATGATACGGGAATGTAGTGGAATTGTCTGTCTTTGTCTGACGGATGATCGTGCTGATGCGCTTTGTCTGTATCCAATGGTTGAGCATAACACAAGTCGTAATAAGACGGCGTATACAATCTCGATTGAGGCCCGGAACGGTGTGACTACCGGAGTTTCCGCGGCAGACCGGGTCACTACGATAAAAACCGCAGTAGGTAGAGATGCAAAACCTGACGATCTCTGTCATCCAGGACATGTATTTCCTCTGCGGGCACAACCCGGCGGTGTGTGCGCCAGGAGAGGACATACTGAAGGAACGGTTGATCTGATGAGGCTGGCCGGGCTTGATCCATCAGGAATACTCTGCGAGTTGACCAATAGAGATGGAACCATGGCCAGGCTTCCTGAAATCATGACATTCGCAGAAAACCATAAAATGGTTGTCCTGACTATTGAGGATATAGTCAGGTACCGGTTACAGCAGAAAAAATAAAAAATAGCCCCTCTTTAGTGGTGAAAAGAGTGTATATTTCAGTAAAAGTCAGGAAAACTATTCATACCTGAATCCTGAATCCGTGAGAGGGTGAGTCGAAGGAAGAGATGTGATTGTAAATTTTATGATTGTATTTCAAGGCGTTAGCAATCAAAATATCATCAGGCCGTCACGGATTCAGGATAATTTGCAAAAGGAGCGCATATGGCTTTGGAAAAGGGAACAGAAATCGGTTTTATCGGTATTGGAGTTATGGGGAAAAGCATGGTCCGCAACCTGTTGAATGGTGGCTTGAAAGTACATGTTTACTCCAGAACAAAGGCAAAGGCAGAAGAGCTGCTCGAAGAAGGGGCAGTATGGGAAGAAAGCGTGGCAGTCCTGGCAGCCGGATGTCCCGTGATTTTTTCCATGGTCGGTTTTCCTGAAGATGTGGAGGAGATTTATCTGGCCGATGATGGTATTCTCAACAATGCTGCTTCTGGAAGTTATGTCATTGATATGACGACATCACAACCGCAACTGGCTGAAAAAATCGCAGGAGCGGCAGAAAAGAAAAATATCTTTTCCCTGGATGCGCCCGTTTCAGGCGGGGATATCGGCGCAAGAAACGGCACACTCTCCATTATGGTCGGTGGCGACAGAAAGGCGTTTGAGCATATTCTGCCCCTTTTTCAATTGATGGGAGAAAACATTGTCCACCAGGGAGAAGCCGGTTCCGGCCAGCACACCAAGATGTGTAATCAGATAGCCATTGCCTCGGGAATGCTCGGAGTCTGTGAAGCGCTTGCCTATGCTGAGCGTTCGGGCCTTGATCAGCGTACTGTCATGGAAAGTATTGAAAGTGGTGCCGCCGGGAGCTGGTCCCTGTCCAATCTTGGGCCGCGGATAATCAATGGTGATTTTTCACCGGGTTTTTATGTGAAACATTTTATTAAAGACATGACTATCGCCCTGGAATCCGCTGCAGCCATGGGGCTGGACACACCCGGACTTGCCAGGGCCAGAGAGCTGTATGAAAAGCTGGCGGCAATGGGATGTGATGAAGATGGTACCCAGGCCCTCTATAAAATGTACAGGATGGAGGATGGCGGTTGATGGGAAAAAATGGTGTGATAAGAGTTGGTGTTATCGGTACCGGCAAGCATGGCAGCAGGTATGTCAACCATATTCTCAATGATATTGACGGACTTGAACTGACGGCAGTCAGCAGGCGTTCAGAAGAGGGGAGACGACAGGGGGAGCGTTGGAACGTTAAGTGGTTCCCGCGCTGGAAGGATCTTGTCAGGGCGGCCTGCGTGGATGTTGTTATTTCCGTTGTACCGCCTTATCTGAATGGAGAGATTGCCGAAGAATGTGGAGGAAACAAAAAGCCGCTGCTCATTGAAAAACCGCTTGGAACAAGCGGAGCTGATGGTGCACGCATTGTAGAGTTGATGGCAGAAGCACAGACTCCCCTCACGGTGGGTCAGACTCTGCGCTATAATCCGGTGGTGCAGGCCTTGAAAAAAGAACTGCCGCAGCACGGGCAGCTGTTTTCCATCTATGCCAATCAGCGTCTTGAACCTTCATCCCTGGGCTGGCATTCGGTCCCGGAGATTGCCGGTGCAGGAATAACGATTCACACTGCAGTGCATATTTTTGATGCCCTGCATTATATAACCGGCAGAAAGATCAGAAGAGTTATGGCCGCAAGCTACCAGTACCATAACGAACAACTTGAGGATCTGGTGACGATTCTGATGGAGATGGATGATAACGTGGTTGGTACGGTGGATGTCTCAAGAGTGGGGAAAGCCCGTTCCGGCAGATATGAGTTTGTCTGTGAGGACGGTCATCTTTACGGGGACCAGGTGCATGGCATAGTGGAGAGTGTCGGAGGAAGCGGCAGAAACGACCCGGTTGCCTTTGCCCCGGTTGGCACGATTGTTCCCCTGCTGGAGCAATGGTGTGAATTTCTTCGGGGCAGGAGAAAAAACCCCGTGCCGGGGGAGGACGGACTGTATGCGGTAAAAGTCTGCGACAGTTGTCTGCAGTCAGCCAGGGCGGGCACATGGGTGGAGATCTGATCCTGGTTGAGCTGTAATATCCGGCACGGGATTCAGGTCGGCTTATTTCTGCTCCTTGAGCAGGTCTCTTATCTCTTCCAGAAGCACTTCCTGCTTTGGTGGAGCCGCCGGTTTGGCTTCTTCCTCTTTTTTCATGTTATTGATCGCCTTTACAGCAATAAAAATGGCGAAGGCGATAATAGTAAAATCAACAATACTCTGGATGAATTTCCCGTAGGAGAGAAGAACGGCCGGTGTTTCTCCGGCAGCCTCTTTCAGGGTGATGGCAAGGTTTGAAAAATCGACACCGCCGAGAATCATGCCGATGGGCGGCATGATCACATCTTTTACAAAAGAGGAGACTATTTTGCCGAAAGCACCACCGATGATGATACCCACCGCCATGTCAACGACATTTCCCTTGACGGCAAATTCCTTAAACTCCTGCAGCATACCCATTATGTTATCCCCCCGACTGTTTTTGTGAGTTTCACTGAGAGACAAGGTCATAAACGGCCTTTGCTCTTGTGTCAGGATAAACAATAATATGGTTTATGCTGTTAAGCCAGTAAGCTTATGGTAAATATTCATCCGGTGGAATTCACCGCAGTTTTGCCAGCCCTCTTTCCAGGTCAAGAATGAGATCTTCCGGGGGTTCAAGGCCGATATGCAGCCGGATGATTCGTTTTCCCGAGTAACGTGAGGGCATCCTTCTTCTCTGGCGGGCTGCGGTCAGCAGGCTTTTGAAACCACCCCAGCTGTAACCAAGACCGAACAGTTCCAGGCTGTCGATGAATTCGGCAAGTTCCCTGTCATTATATTCCTGTTTCAAGGTAAAGCCGAACAGGCCGGAGGAGCCGCTGAAATCACGTTTCCAGAGATGATGTTCCGGGTGACTCGGCAGTGCAGGATGAAAGAGGCAGTCGATTTTCCCATGCTGTTCAAGGTATTTTGCCACCTGTATGGCTGACTGTTCATGCTGCCGCAGTCTGGTTGCCAGACTCCGCAGGCCACGAAGGGCCATATAACAGTCATTTTCCGGGGCGTAAATTTCCATCCGTGAATAAAAATTTTCCAGGATATCAGCGTGGGTATCAGTGACTGTGAGGGCGCCCATCAGGACATCAGAATAGCCGGAGATATATTTTGTTACCGACTGGATGGAGATATCAATGCCGAGATCAAAGGGATTCAGATAAAGGGGTGTGGCCCAGGTGTTGTCCAGGGCGGTGATGATTTTTTTTTCTCTTGCGATGGTCGTGATGGCGGGAATATCCTGAATTTCAAATGTATTTGAACCGGGAGATTCAAGGAGGATCAGTACGGTTTCGGGCCTGATGAAATCCACTATGTTTTTTCCGGCGGAGGGCGGAATAAATGTGGTTTCTATATTGAATCGCGCCAGAATTTTTCTGCAGAAACTGACACCGGGGCCATAGGCATTATCCACAACAAGGATGTGGTCACCGCTCTTTGCAAAACACCAGAACATATTCTGGATGGCCGAGAGTCCGGAGGGAAAAAGCCTGGTGACTGATCCTTTTTCAAGGTCGCACAGAGCCTTTTCAAAGGCGCGCTGGACCGGCATTCTGTCTGTACCGTAGGTAGGACCATCGAATTGTCCTGTTCCGGCCTGGCGCATTTCCTCGTAATTTTTGAATAAAACGGTAGAGGCATGATAAATCGGTGGATTTATGGTAGCCGGGAGTTTTATGATTTCATCTTTCATATCTTTTCTTAGTTCTTATAGTTGATATTCCGAGGATAAAATTTTCCGTAATTGCTCACAGGTACAGCAGCTTTTCACGGTCTCTTTTGTCCGTATAGTAGGCTATAGCGAACAAAAGAGCCTGCAAAAATCTGCGGCACCTGTGATCAGTTACGATTTCCCGGATGGAATCTGGGCAATCAGGTGTTTGAATGTTATTTACTGGAACCGTGAGAAATATGGAAGAAAAACAATTCATTTTTGCTGGCTGGATGATTGACGGCAGCGGTGGTCCTGTTCAGGGTCATGTTCTGTTGGGGATTGAGGATGGTTTCATAACGGATATTGAGAATGGAAGTAATATAAAAAAATTAAAAAATATCGCCCCCCACAGGGTGACAGATCTTTCCCACTGCACAATACTTCCGCCCCTGGTGGACAGCCACCTGCACCTTTTTATGTCGGGTTCTCTTGACCCAGGGATAAGGGAACGTCAGCTTACTGCGGATTGCGGTGAGCTGGAACCTGTTATTGCCCGTCATCTGGGTGATCTGTTCAGTCATGGTGTTCTCGCTGTTCGAGATGGCGGGGACCGTGGCGGATGCGCCCTGGGTTACAGAGAGAAGATGGAAGAGGTTTTTCCGGTCAGGATAAAGACAACCGGGCGGGCCTGGAAACAGAAGAATCGTTACGGCGGTTTAATCGGCAGAAGTCCGGCGGAAGATGAAAGCCTGGCTGAGGGTTTTGTGCGGGAGCCGGATGGGGCTGACTGGGTGAAGCTTGTTAATTCAGGATTAAACAGTCTGAAAAAATATGGCCATGAAACGGCCTGCCAGTTTACGGTCGGGGAAATAACCAATCTGGTTGAGGTTGCTGGTTTACAGGGAAAAAAGGTGATGGTCCATGCCAATGGTGTTCTTCCTGTGAAGGGGGCGCTGCAGGCAGGCTGCCACTCCATTGAGCATGGTTTTTTCATGGGCAGGGAAAATATTGAGCTCATGGCGGAAAAAAATGTGGTATGGGTTCCCACTGTCTATACAATGAAGGCCTACGGGGAAAACGGTGTGGCCGCGTTGGGGGCTGTTGACCTGAAAGTGGTCAGAAAAAATCTGGAACACCAGCTCGGCCAGATGGAAGCGGCCAGGCAGGCGGGTGTAACCATTGCCCTGGGTACGGATTCGGGCAGTCCTGGAGTTCTCCACGGAGAATCCGTGGTCGAGGAAATGAAGTTACTGAAAAAAGCGGGCTTTACCCTGCCTGAAATTGTACAGTGTGCAACCTGCAATGGAGCCCGTCTTCTCGGTATTGAAGAGTTCGGTATTTTAAAAAAAGGAAAGCCGGCAACTTTTCTGGTGTCCAGGGGAACCCCGGGGCAGCTGCCCCGAAAGCTGGCCTATCTGGAAGATATTTATATTGCCGGACGACCCAGCCCGATGTATAGGAAAAATCCTGTGAAAACAGTTTCAACCTGAATCCTGCACCAGGCAGGCACGTAATCATCGTTTGCCTGCCGCTGTCTCGGTCGCACAACTGCTTTCTGAATTTTACAGTTTCTGTACATGTCCCTCGTAGCGCCGGAGATAGATATCGGACAGGGTGAGGAATGCGGTGATGATCAACGGGCCGTAGATGATACCCAGAACTCCATAAACCTTAAGGCCGCCGATAATGGAGAGAAAGACGAGCAGAGTATGCATTTTTACCTGGGTCCCCACCATTTTGGGTTTGACGAGGTATTCGATGGAAAACGAGAGAATGATGTAGAAAACGAAGAGGAAAACACCTTCTCCAGTGCGGTGGTTGATGACCAGGATAATGGAAGTTGGAATCATTACCAGGCCGATACCGAAAATGGGGAGGAAGGCGAGGATAGCCATGATTGCCCCCCACAGCAGGGGGGAATTCAATCCCAGGATGGAGAATACGGTGCCGCCAAGAATGCCCTGGATAAGGCCGCACACACCGTTTCCCTTGAGGATGGCATTGGCGATTTCCTGAAATTTCTCGATGAGGATTCGGTTTTCGTCTTCAGGCAGTGGCGAGAGCCTGATCATGTAGTCCACCAGTTTCGGCTGGTCTATCAGGAGAAAGAAGATAACCAGAATCATGATAAAAAAAAGAAAAAGAAACTGCAGGATATTGGCGGCCCATGCACTTGCCTGGTTATAAAGCATAAGGCCGCCTTTTTTCGCCAGATAGGAAAATGAGTCTGAAACCTGTGATGGGTTGAATTCAAATCCCACTTCCCTGAGCTGATCCTGCAGCTGCAGGATCAGCGGGCTTTCCTGGATAAACTGCTGGAGCTTCAGTCCCACCCGGCTGTCTCTTCCCCAGTTATACAGGTTGAGGGCTTCATCGGTCAGCGCAAGGATAAAGAGAACCAGTGGGATGAAAACAATAGCGATGATGAGAAGGCAGGTGAGTACCGAGGCCGCGGATTCCGGCATTTTCTTTTCCAGGTAACCATATATCGGCCTGAACAGGTTGGTCAGCAGGAAGGAGAGGACCAGTATGGACCAGAAAGGCCACAGGATTCTGCCAAAATAGAAGATGGAAATCAGAAAGACCAGAAGAAAATATTTTATCCCCATGGCACTTGGTGGAGTGTCCTGTGCGGGAAGTTGAGTGCTGGATTTCTTCATTATCTTTGTTGGTTTCAGGTTCGGCCCGAATCGTTCAGAAGTAATAAAATCATCGACTTGCTAACCCTGTGACCAGTTACGTTGAGTCGTTTTAAGGTTGCAATTCTCTGGAAGGCTGAAGTATCCTGCTCACTTCAGCTGACAAGTGTTTGTCCGCAAACAAGGTGATTTCAGCCCGGATATAATAAAATCACAGAGTTGCTCCCCCTGCGATCAATTACACAAAGAGTTATAAACACGGTGAGCAGTTACAGGAAAAGTATATATCCTCTTGTGGATTAAGAAAAGAAAAATAAGCAGTTGCAAGGAGATTTGTATAATGTGGGAAGATCTTGAGGTTGCATTGGAAAAAGTGGCAGGTGATCGGCGAAAAGAAAAACCGGACGAAGATAATCTTGGCTTTGGCGTTCATTTCACGGATCATATGTTTCTGATGAAATGGGACAGGGAACGTGGCTGGCATGACGCGAAAATCTGCCCCTTTGATGATTTCAGTCTTTCTCCTGCGGCCATGGTGCTCCATTACGGGCAGGCAATTTTCGAGGGAATGAAGGCATACCGTGGAGAGGATGATCAGATTTATCTGTTCAGGCCTGCGGAAAATTTCGAGAGAATGAACAATTCCGCGCTGCGGATGTGTATGCCGCGGATTCCGGTTGAGAAGGTTGTGAAATCGTTGAAGGCTCTGCTCTATCTGGACAGGGAATGGATCCCGAAAAGTGACGGTTCTACACTTTATATCCGTCCGACAATGATAGGCGCCGAGGCGGCCCTGGGGTTGAGGCCCGCCGGGGAATACTGGTTTTATATTATCATGTCTCCCGTTGGAGCCTATTATAAGGAAGGGTGCAATCCGACGAAAATCTATGTCAGTGACGAACATGTGCGTGCCGTCAAAGGGGGGGTAGGTAATGTCAAGACCGCCGGTAATTACGCAGCTTCCCTGTTCACCGCAAGTCTTGCCGAAAAGGCAGGTTGCACCCAGGTTCTGTGGCTGGATGGTTGTGAACATAAATTTGTGGAGGAGGTGGGAACCAGCAATATCTTTTTTAAAATTGATGATGAACTGGTTACACCACCCCTGGAAGGCTCCATTCTTCCTGGCCTCACCAGGGATTCGGTGATAAAACTTGCGGAGTCCTGGGGAGTAAAAGTTGTTGAAAGAAAGCTGGCCATAGGGGAGGTTCTGGAGGCCATTGAAGAAGGACGATTGACGGAGGCATTCGGTACCGGGACCGCGGCGGTTATTTCTCCTGTCGGGGAACTTTTTTACCGGGGGAAAAATTACGTAATCGGTGATGGAAAGAGCGGTGAACTGTCACTCAGACTGTTTACTGATCTGCAGGCAATTCAGCGGGGTGAAAAAGATGATCCGTTCAGGTGGGTTGTACGCTGTGGATGAAATTATATTTTAGCGTAAAAACGGTAAGATGTGTAATGGTAACCGTGTTGCGGAAGGTGGCTGTTTTTTTTTTGGTTTTCGCCCTTGATTTTTAAAAAAGCAATCATATAGTTTTGCGCAGTTTTAGGCATCGGCCCGAAAATCGGGTGGAAATTAACACGGGATTCCATGTATATACAAAAAATCGATGGACCCTTTAGGAAACAAACTATTTGTAATGTAGGAGGTAGTGATGAAGATTCGTCCATTGAACGATCGTCTCTTGGTAAAAAGGTTGGCAGAAGAAGAGAAAACTGCTGGTGGTATCATTATCCCGGATTCCGCCAAAGAAAAGCCGGCCGAGGGTGAAGTTGTTGCAGTAGGACCTGGAAAAATGGGTGACAAAGGCGACAGAATAGCTCTTCAGGTAGCGGTCGGAGATAAGGTTCTGTTCTCCAAATATGGTGGAACCGATGTGAAACTCGACGGCGAAGACTATCTTATCATGCGTGAAGACGATATCCTCGGTGTTATCGAATAAAACAGTCGAACTGGATCAGGTTTAAACAAGAGAGTACCTGTCGGATGCTTTGTCGGAGCTGGATGTGGAAAAAAGTATCAGTCGGGTGCTGCATTATAAAGTGTAAATCATCTTGATCTTTTTAAATGAGATCATGTTGAGCAAAGGGAGAAAGTAATAATGGCTGGAAAAGACATTAAATATGGAGTTAAGGCCCGCGAGTCTATTCTCAATGGTGTAAATATCCTCGCCGACGCGGTGAAGGTGACCCTCGGTCCCAAGGGACGTAATGTACTGATCGATAAATCTTTTGGTGCCCCGACCATCACCAAGGACGGCGTAACTGTTGCCAAGGAAATCGAGCTTGCCGACAAGTTTGAGAACATGGGTGCCCAGATGGTGAAAGAGGTAGCTTCCAAAACCTCCGATGTTGCCGGTGACGGTACCACCACGGCAACTGTTCTTGCCCAGGCGATCTATACTGAAGGCGCCAAGCTTGTCGCCGCAGGTGGTAATCCCATGGAGATCAAGCGCGGTATTGATAAAGGTGTTGATGTGATCGTGGAAGAACTGGCAAAGATTGCCACTCCAACCAAAGAGCAGAAGGAAATTGCCCAGGTTGGAACAATTTCCGCCAACAGTGACGAGACCATCGGTAATATCATTGCCGAGGCAATGGACAAGGTTGGAAAAGAAGGCGTCATCACCGTTGAGGAAGCCAAGTCCATGGATACAAGCCTTGATGTCGTTGAAGGTATGCAGTTTGATCGTGGTTACCTCTCACCCTATTTCGTAACCGATCCTGATCGTATGGAAGTTGCCATGGAAGATCCTTATCTGCTTCTCGTGGAGAAGAAGGTGTCCAATATGAAAGATCTTCTTCCTGTTCTTGAGTCTGTTGCAAAAATGGGCAAAGGACTTTTCATCATCGCAGAAGATGTTGACGGTGAAGCTCTGGCTACCCTGGTTGTCAATAAACTGCGCGGTACCCTGAATGTTGCCGCTGTTAAAGCTCCCGGTTTTGGTGACCGCAGGAAAGCAATGCTCGAAGATATTGCCATCCTGACTGGCGGACAGGTCATTTCCGAAGATCTCGGTATCAAGCTTGAGAATGTGACCATCAATGATCTCGGGACCTGTAAACGTATCGTGACCGATAAGGACAATACAACAATCGTAGACGGTGGTGGTGACAAAGAGAAACTTTCTGCGCGTGTCAAGCAGATCCGCAATCAGATTGAAGATACCACTTCCGACTATGATCGTGAGAAGCTCCAGGAGCGTCTTGCCAAACTGATCGGTGGTGTTGCCGTTATTAATGTCGGTGCTGCAACCGAGATTGAGATGAAAGAGAAGAAAGCCCGTGTTGAAGATGCTCTCAATGCAACCCGTGCAGCGGTTGAAGAGGGAGTTGTTCCCGGTGGTGGTGTTTCTTATATTCGTTGCCTTGGTGCTCTTGAGAAACTTGAGCTTGATGGTGAACAGGAGCTTGGCAAGAAGATTCTTCTCCGCGCCCTTGAAGAGCCGGTACGTCAGATTGCCAATAATGCCGGTCGTGAAGGTTCTGTAATTGTTGATGCTGTTAAGAATCTCGAAGGATCTAATGGTTTCAATGCTGCAACCGAAGAGTATGAAGATCTCATTGCTGCAGGTGTTATTGATCCTGCAAAGGTAACCCGCACCGCACTGCAGAATGCTGCATCCGTTTCCGGTATGCTGCTGACCACTGAGTGTGTGATTGCCGATCTGCCGGAAGATGATAATGCTGGCGGAATGCCTGGTGGTATGCCTGGTGGTATGGGTGGAATGGGCGGTATGGGTGGAATGGGTGGAATGATGTAATTATTCCCTGTTTCACAGGTATCGACCTGTATCAGGCAGTAAATGAAGGGGAGGCCTTGGAAAGGCTTCCCCTTTTTTTGTTTTTTTTTAATGGAAAAATAAATTCATAAGGTGGAAATTCATTGACACCCAATGAGTAATAGTGTAATTATTTTCGCCTTACTGCAAGGCGATGTAGCTCAGATGGTTAGAGCATACGGCTCATATCCGTAGTGTCCGGGGTTCGATTCCCTGCATCGCCACCACTACACATTCCAGTATCATCCGATACTGTCCGAAAAGGCCCGAAATATCGGGCCTTTTTCTTTTTCTGCTGTCCGGCAAAGTTCAGTGAGATAGAGTGAAATCCACGGGTTTTAGGGGCTTTTTTTGAGAGCAAAAGGCCCCCAAGGCAAAACGGAGGCCCCCAAAACGGAGGGAATTCCCATGCCTGAACGGATTGCGCCGCTTACCGATACCAAAGTCAGAACCGTCAAACCTGGTAAAAAACCCCAAAAACTCTTTGACGGTGGGGGCCTGTTTCTTCTGGTT
>NZ_JBPLBA010000113.1:0-4273 GCF_054039375.1 Desulfomarina sp.
GCCTTACCCTCTCTGCAAATTCTCCCGCAAACCCTGATGCCTTGAAAATCCGAAGTCTTAAAATACTTGACTCCGATGGCTTGCCGCATCCCCTGGATCCTGAACGTAACTACCTTCTGGCAACCAACGATTTCCTGGCACTCCACGGAGGAGACGGTTATGTTCAGTTCAGACAGTATGGCCATGATATCCGTAATACCTACTCAACAATGGGCTCAATCATGATTGACAGATTTCTCAGGGAACAGACCGTCAGCCCGGCAGAACCAGATGGAAGAATCACTATTCTGCGGTCAAAGGGTAAGTGACCAGGCCACCCCATTTTTATACTGTCGCGATTGACCGCATGGCCGGAAACTGGTTGCAGCCAGGACGGCTGCAGAAAAGCCCCCAGGGACATTTTCTTGCACGAAATTGCCCGGTTCTGAACAGGCACTAACTAGTGTCTGTCCAGAAATGAGGATTTTTGTTCGAGATCAAGGCGCACGGGAAATTTTACCGCAGGCATATAATTGATATCGGAGTCTACGCTTACCTCCGAGGATAAAATTTTTTGGGCAACGCAGATATCGGACAAAAAGACCATTTATGGGCAGGCACTAACAAAGAATTGAAAATCCAAAAACCAGTTACTTCAAAGGGCCGGTTTAACCTCCATTATGACTCTTAAAAATAGTTTACGGTTTTACTCAGGGAACAGATCTGTTATCCATGTTCTGCTGGGCGCATTTCTTATCAGTTTCTCCGCCGTCTGGGTGAAACTTGCGGATGTACCACCATCAACATCCGGGCTTTACCGTGTTTTTTTCGGTTTTCTTATTCTTTTTCCTGTTGCTTTCTGGAGAAGGGAGATACACAAAATTACCCTACGAAAATTCCGTCTGATTTTTTTCTGTGGCCTGGTTTTCGGGCTTGACCTTCTTTTCTGGCATCAATCCATCCTCTATATCGGCCCTGGCCTGGCCACAATCATCAGTAATTTTCAGGTATTTCTCCTGGCTCTCTACGGGATTGTCTTTTTAAATGAAAAAATCCGGATCCACTTTCTTCTCTCGATCCCGACCGCCTTTCTGGGGCTGTTTCTCGTGGTCGGAGTCAACTGGAGCCAGTTAAGCGCCAATTATAAAACCGGAGTTTTTTACGGTCTTCTGACGGCACTCTGTTATGTGGCGTTCCTGATAAGCCTGCGAAAAATCCAGCAGGACAACAGCCGAACTTCATTCTTCTTCACGTTGATGCTGATTTCCTTCTTCAGCACACTCTGCATGGGCCTGGAGATGAATGTTCAGGGGAAAACATTTACTATTCCCGACAGCAGGAATCTTTTCTTTCTGCTGATGCTCGCTCTTTTCAGCCAGGTAATCGGCTGGATCATGATCACCAATGCCATTTCGCGGATTCGGGCCTCTCTCACCGGATTCATCCTTCTCCTGCAGCCGACTCTTTCCTTCTTCTGGGATGTCCTCTTTTTTTCCAGGCCGACCAGTCCCCTCAACTGGCTGGGAATCGTCATCACCCTTTCCGCCATCTACATGGGTCTACATCGACCCGAGGACACTGCTCCCTTGCAATCCTCCGGAAAAAGCTTATTATTGCCAGACCGGAAAATCCGGAAAAATGAAGAAAACAGGTGAGAACAATGAAAATTGCAGACTACAAGGACAGCCCAGTCCATAAATTCGACAGTGAGACTGTTAAAGGTGTCACCGGGCGCGTGGTGATTGGCAAGGAAGATTGCGCCGATAACTTCTGCATGCGGGTATTCACACTGGAACCCGGAGGTTTCACCCCGAGACACTCCCACGACTGGGAACATGAAATATTCGTCCACTCAGGAAAAGGAAAGGTCTTCCAGAAGGGTGAATGGCGCGATATCCGGAGTGGTACAGTGGTATTTATTCCAGGCGGTGAAGAACACCAGTTCATGAACGGAGGTGGGGAGGATTTTGTTTTTGTCTGCCTCATTCCATCCGGAGTGGATGAAATTTAGATTCCAAAGGATACTTTGACAAAATAGAATTTCCGTCAGGGGTCATATATGCGATTTTTTCAGTTTCCTTTTACTGTTTACATCGTCAATACCACCCACAATACTGTGCCGGAAAAACAACCTCGATTCTCCGGCACAGAAGAATTTTATTTTCTGTAATCCAGCAGCTTTTTCTTCAAGCTTGAAGTGACCGGCTCTTTTCCAAGCCATATTTTCAACAGTGCATCATTAAAATCTCTGCCCTTTATTCGCCCTCTTTCCTCTCCGGTGATGGTTACAGACGTACCCTGTCCCGGTATGAAATCAAAAACTATGATGTCACCTTTCTTCACATCGGTAAAAAATGAGTTAAACCTGTTTATTCTATCCCTCAGAGTTTCCAGCTCCGTTTTCGTACAGTTTGCCTCAAACCCCTCGTTCCAGCCATCGACCAGTTGATCCTTTTCGACTTTACTGTAAAGAAAGTGCATGACCACTCTCTTTTCACCATCAGCCGCCAGCACTTCCCGAGCAACCGCCGACGGGTTTTCCATGTAAAGCTCAGCAATATAAATATTAAAGAAAAACTTTGTTCGAACCCCTGCACCATTGAGTTGCAAAGTTTTCCCCCCTGTTCCCTGCACAGTTTCAGCCACATTGACCCCTTCAATCTCTCTGGCACAGACTGGTAACGCCATCAACAATACACAACAGAAAATTAAAGCTCTCATGGTTCTCCTCCCTGAAAAATGCGGGTTAAAATCTTTACTTCCTTTGCACTGCGGGATCGGCAGTTTCACCGAATCCTGATCCTCGCAGACCTTTACCTGCTTCGTTATCAGTGATTTACAGTATGCGAATTCGCGTACATTGAATTTCATATCTCCGGCAGCTAAGCCCAGACTCTGAACTTACCAATTGCAGGATTTAGATATAACACAATACATTGTTCTTACGAAGACGTAAACGTTAACTTCATCCCGCAAATAAACGTGCATCTTTGATCAACTTTTACCTGGCGTGACGGGGCCGATTGGCAGAACAGTAAAACAAAGAAAACCCACCCTGGCAAAAAGATCTTTCCGGTTGACATTTTCGGCCGAATCAGTGGAAACTCCGTGATATTTTTCTTGACAACATTTTGAAATACAATCATACATTTCACACTTGGACCCACACTCCTTCCAGCTGGCCATTTTGCCCGGCAAATTCACTATACAGGAATAACATGGGCGACATACTTGAAAGAATTATTACTGAATCCGGAGATTTTTTTGGGATCTGCTGCAATACAACTGCACTGGTTAACGAAGCATGCAGAAAACATGATGTGGGCCCCCTTGCGGCAACAGCACTGGGAAGGAGTCTTACAGGTGCAGTGCTTCTCGCATCTCTTCTGAAAGACAATCAGTCAGTTCAATTAAAATTTGAGGGCAATGGCCCGCTGGGAAAAATAATAACAGAAGCCGGCGCCAGGGGCTGGGCCAGGGGCTATATTGCCAATCCCCACGCGAACCTGCCGTTGAAAAACAATACCATAGACGTGGCAGCAGGAATCGGCAGAGCCGGGTTTCTGACCGTCACCAAAAATATTGGCGACAACAAGAAATACCCCGGCATAATTCAGCTCTATACCAGTGAAATCGGGGAAGACCTTGCTTACTACCTCACCGTTTCAGAGCAGACTCCCTCCACAATTGCTCTCTCCATCAGGCTGAACCGGGAGGGTATTATTGAGGGAGCGGCCGGCCTTCTGGTCCAGTCGCTTCCACCTGCCAATGAACAGAATCTGCTGCTCATTGAAAAAAGACTTGAAAAACTCTCATCCCTTGCGGAGTTATTGAACAAGGGCAAAAGCCCCGGAGATATTCTTGCAACACTCTTTGCCGACATTCCCCATAAAAAGACCGCGGCTACTCCTCTCAGTTTTTCCTGCAGCTGCTCTCTTGAAAAAATGGAAAGAGCACTCCTTTCCCTGGGTCGGGAAGAACTGACTCAACTCCTTGAAAAAGAAGGGGGAACCGAAGTGCGCTGTGAATTCTGCCGGGACAGTTACCAGTTTGACGGAAAAAAACTTGAGAAACTCCTCGCGTTGTCCTGAATCAGTGAATAAATCTATTTCTTCTAAATAACAAAAGTTATTTTTAAATTTGACCCGGCAACGCCCAGGTGGAACGCTGATTACGTATGAAACTCAGCCTGTTATTTGTGAGCCTGGGGATTGGGCCTGTTTTATCAGGCGTATTTCAAAAATCACATTAGACTGATTATAAAATGACCTGGACTGACACTTTTTCATTTGAA